>JAZLJE010000190.1:0-6706 GCA_045617705.1 Ruminococcus sp. | reverse complement strand
ACACAGCCTTATCAATTATTTGTTCTATATAATTGAGGAGACATTGAAAATGAGAAAGATTGAAGCAAAATACCCGTGGGTATGGTTGTTTTTTGGACTTGTCTTAGCGTTGTTTTCTTATGGTATTTTTAATACCGGTATTTGCGCATGGCTATTTGCAATACCGCTCATCAGGTATATCAATATCCGTACGAAGTGGTCGTCAATTCTTTTTATGCTGCTCGGCACGATTGTCGTCGCAAACATCACATTTTGGGGACTGGTTCAAGAGGGCTTCAATATTATGAATCAGGTGTACTGTACCTTTAACGGCATAAGAATGTGGGCACCGTTCTTTGTATATTTTCTGTGTAGAAAATTTGGTGCAAAGAAGTTAATTGCCTATTTTGCTTTTCCTGCTGCCGTTGCCGTAGTTGAGTTTTTTATTGACAATCCGTTTGTCTCTGTCATGACATCTCTTTCGGTATCACAATTCTGGAATATTGGCTTGATGCAACTTGCGAGCGTTACCGGTGTTGTGGGAATTTCTTTTATCGTTACATTTTGTGCTTGTGCTGTTAACTACATTTGGGAAGACGGCTTAAATAAGAAAACAGTCATAAATGCCTTAACCTACGGTGTTGTAGTAGTCATGATTACCGGTATCGGTATGAGCAACGTAAAAAAAATCACAACAGAGGATAATACCGTAAGGGTGGCAACAAGTGTTGAAAATATTAATTTACTTGCAGAAAATATGGACATTCTTGATGAATATGACGGAACAGCAAGGGATAAAATTATTAAAGCAAGCCTTGATATCATAGGAGGCAGAGCAATTGACGCTTCTTACAACGGTTCGTCAGTATTAGTTTTCCCGGAAGATGCCTTTATGTGCACAAAAGACAAAAGTGAATATTTTATTAATGAAGTAAAGAAAATTGCAAAAGAAAATAATGTCAATATTCTGTTACCGCTTCTGCTGTTTCCGGATTTAGGAGTACAGGATGACGAAGATATAGTGAATTATGTAGTACAACTTGAAACTCGCATTGCAGAGAGTGGACAGAAGAAGACCAACACTTTGAACTTTATTGATAGCAACGGTGAATTGCGGAACACTTATGTGAAAAATCACCTTGTGCCGGTTGTTGAAGAACCATTTACTGAAAAAGGCGATGGAAATACGCCAATTGTTGAAGTTGATGGAATAAAATATTCCTATTTGATTTGCGCCGATTACACGTCAAATAAGTATGCCTACAACGGAAAAGAAGCCGATATCTTATTAAATCCGTCCTATGACTGGGAGGCATTTCAATACTTCACCTCATACGGTGTGCAGGCTCGTGCAATCGAGTGCGGATTTTCAGTCTTGAGAAATCCTGTAAACGGAAACATTATTCTTTATGATTATCACGGCAGACCTCTCTATATGGCAAACGCTATGAATGTGCATAAGGGAATAATTTATCTTGACATCCCGAAAGAAGGAAGACAAACCTTCTATGGAATGACAGGTAACTGGTTCCCGTGGATATGTGCGATATATTCTGTTTTTGCTATATTCAGCGGATTTGTTATCAAGAAAAAAGAACATAAATCGCTGTGAAAATCTTGTTTGCACAGTTAGAAACTATGCTTAGATGGTATAACGAAACAATTAGAATTTGTGGAGAAAAAATGATATGAAAGATAATTTTTATGAGACAATATTTAAAAGAAAATCTTTTCACCTATTTAGGGGCGTAGGTAATGATATAATATCTCACGATGAACTGAAAAATATTGAGAAAGCATACGCTGATTTTGATTGCTTATATCCGAATATCAAGACTGCAATTCGTATCCTCCCTGCAAAAAATGTGAATTTCAAGAGAGATGCCGAATACTGTATTTTGATTTATAGCGAAGATAAAGATAATTATTTGATGAATGTCGGATATATTGGAGAACAACTGGATTTATATCTTGTAAAGCATGATATAGGAAGTCTGTGGTTCGGAATAGGCAAGCCTGATTTACCTGAATATAACGGATTGAAATTTGTGATTATGATTGCAATTCACAAAGTTAGCGATCACTCGTTGTATCGTAAAGACATACTTAAGGCTAAACGTAAACCACTAAACGAGATTTGGTCAGGCAATGATCTTGGCATTGGGGACATTACTCGTTTTGCGCCAAGTGCTTGCAATACACAGCCTTGGTTTGTAGAAAACAAAGATGGCACATTAACAGTTTACAGGTACAAAAAGCCAGGGAAAAGAGGAATTATGCCGGCTAATGCGGTCTCATATTTTAACCGTATTGATATTGGAATTTATCTTTGCATTTTAGAGATATGTATGAATAAAAAAGAGATTAATTTCATCCGCAAATTGTTTGTAGATGACGTCAATGATGCAGAATTAACGAAAGTTGCAGAATACATCATCAAAGTTGAATAGACAATCAAAAATTAATTATTATTCAAATAAATGATATAGGAGTTTGTATGAAAACATTATGCTTATATTACTCAAGAACTAATACTACGAAAGATGTCATGGAAACTATTGCAAAGCATATCGGTGCCGATATTGCTGGGTATTCGGACGGTAAGGATAGAAGCGGATTTTTGGGATATGTGGGTGCTTGCTTTGCAAATGTAAATAATTCTTTGAACAAAGTTTATATCAAAGGTGAAATTGATTTTGATGCGTATGATAGGATTATTATAGGTATGCCTATATGGGTTGAGAGTCCTTGTGCCATAGGAAAAGCCCTAATTAAAAAATATTCTGATAAAATGCCTTCTAAAGTATATTTTGTAGTCACTCACATGGGTAAAAATGATTATATGACTAAAATAAAAGCAATGGACAGTTTGCTCTTAAAACCATCATCAGGACAATTCTCCGTTAGAACGAAAGATAACGATTATATAAAAGAAAGCATTGAATATGCAAAAAAATTGATTTAATTTTATATTAAGTTATAAAGTACCAACCTTGATACATCTTGATATGTTTTTGTTTGGGTTTATCTGTTGAATTTATATGTATTTGTGATATACTGTAGAAAAATGATTCTATTTATGGGTGGGTTTATGAACAGATATATCTTTTTGTTTTTTGCATTTAGTTTTCTCGGATGGGTGTGGGAGAGTATCTACTGCACAATTTGTCACAAAAAATGGGCAAATCGAGGATTTTTGTACGGACCTATTTGTCCTATCTATGGCTTTGGCGGTATTTTGGGACTTGGTGTTTATGACCTTGCAACTGATGGTTACATACCTACTCTCGGAATATTAGGCATTTTTATCGCAGGTTTTGCCGTTAGTATGATACTTGAATATCCGACATCGTGGATACTTGAAAAATTTTTTCATGCTCGCTGGTGGGATTATTCAAATGTTCCGCTTAATATCAACGGAAGAACAAGCGTTCCCACATCAATCGCTTTCGGTGTAGCATCAATACTTGTTATGGAATTCGTTATTCCTTTTGCGGATGGTGTAGTTTCTGCTATACCCGAAGTCTTCCATAACATAATTGCACTCCTTTTGGTTGCAGTAATTTCTGTTGATGCAACGCTTACAGTTACCGAATTGACTGATTTTCACGAACAAGTCAATTCTATTGATGAGGCTTTCCAGGAGCACATGACAAATGCCGTAGACAAAGCATTTGATAAAAAGTCTAATTTCAAACTTAATGCAGCAAGCAGAGTAAGAACATTCAAGTTTTCGGAAAGAAAAAACCGCATTTCCAAATGGGTAGTTGAACAAAACCTCGATAAACTCAAAAAGGAATTTGCAAAAGAAAAGTAAATAAAAAATTTGTCTTAATATACAGGATTATGTGACTAAATCTATGCACCGCAATATTATATATTGGAGGTGTAAGATGAATAATCCTGTTTTGCTTGCACTTGTTGCCACCCTTTGTACTTGGGCTTTAACCGCTTTTGGCGCTTTGACAGTTGTCTTTTTCAAAACGCCTAATCAAAAAACAATGAACCTTATGCTCGGCTTTGCATCAGGCGTTATGATAGCAGCAAGTTTCTTTTCACTTTTGCAACCTGCTATCACAAGAGCCGATTTAATATCTTCTGTTCCATCATACTTAGTAGTAACTTTCGGATTTGTTTTCGGTGCTTTGTTTATGTGGCTTTCGGATATTGCCGTATCTTTTGCAACAAGAAAGTCTGATATATCAAACTTTGAAAAAAATTCTCGTCTTAATCGGATAATTATGCTTGTGTTGTCAATAACTTTGCATAATATTCCCGAAGGTTTGGCTGTAGGAGTTGCCTTTGGCGCATTAAAAAACGGAAGTAACACTCCGGAAAACTTAATGGGAGCGATTACTATCGCCGTAGGTATAGGACTGCAAAATTTCCCCGAAGGTGCTGCTGTATCTTTGCCTCTTCGTCGAGAAGGCTTTTGCAGGAAGAAAAGTTTCCTAATAGGTCAGGCATCGGGTATAGTTGAGCCTATTTCAGGCGTTTTAGGTGCATTACTCGTTGTATATGTTGATAGGATTTTACCGTACGCTTTGGCTTTTGCCGCCGGTGCAATGATACTTGTAGCCGTTCACGAACTGATACCCGAATGTCAGCAAAATCAGAAAACACAGCCTTATTTTGCAACAATGGGCATAGTCTTTGGCTTTGCAATAATGATGCTTCTTGATGTAATGCTTGGCTGAAAAATATATCAATTTTGAAATCCTTTTGTGACAATATATGCCTTGATTTTATAGTTATGGTACTTTATAATGTATATATAATATGAAAAAGGCGGTATTTATTATCATGAAAAGATTATTAGCATTAGTTTTATCGGTTTTGTGTATTTGTGCTTTGCTTTGCTCCTGTGGAGGTAAAGATGTTGTTTTGGATGCACTTTCAAAAAGCATAAATGAGAATTATTCTTTGTCAGGTCTTACCGTAGTGGAAGATACTGCAAAACTTAACAGATACTATCAAATAGACGAAAAAGATGTAAAGCAGTTTTTTGCCGAATATTCTTCCGATGCGTCTACTTTCTGTGAAGTTGTTATAGTTGAAGCAAACGACAAAGACGCAGCAAACAGAATTTCAGGCCTTTTAAACACTCATCTCGACTCACGCGTAAGCGAAGGCAAAAGTTATAACAAAGAAGCAGTTCCAATGCTCGAAAAGTGCAAAGTAAATGTAGTAGGCAACAATTTCGTAGTTTTGGTTATCTCTGATAAAGCAGAAGAAATCAATGCTGAAATAGAAAAAGCAATATCATAATTTTTAAAATACAGATTATTTTGGATGTCACCCTTGTGGCATCCATTTTTTTATGGTATAATATTTTGTAATTTTGATAAGGATGTTATGTTAAAAATGGAAGAGAAAAATATCAAAGAAATACAGTCACTATTTAGCAGAATGAACGATATGCAACAAAAAGCAGTTTTCTGTACCGAAGGACCGCTGCTTATTTTGGCGGGTGCAGGTTCGGGCAAGACAACTGTTTTGGTTAATCGTATTGCGTATATATTAAAATTAGGACTTGCAAATCCATGGCAGATTTTAGCGATAACTTTCACAAATAAAGCCGCAGGAGAACTAAAAGACAGGATAAACGCTGTTGTAGGAGCTGGCGGAAATGATGTCTGGGCGGCAACTTTTCATTCTACCTGTGCAAGAATTCTTCGAAGATACGGCGAAAGGATAGGCTTTTCAACTCATTTTACCGTATACGATACCGATGACTCTCGAAGACTGATGAAAGATATTTTAAAACAGTTGAATATTGACGAGAAGTTTTTATCACATAAAACCGTTCTTTCCGAAATATCAAAGTATAAAGATAAAATGCAAACGCCCGCGAATATGAAGAAAAAGTCCGATTTTGACAGCAGGCTTGTATCAATAGCACAGGCGTATGAACTCTATCAGCAACGCTTGAAAACTTCGGATGCCATGGATTTTGACGACCTACTGTGCAATACAGTAAAACTTTTCGAAGAAAATCCCGATGTGCTTGAAATGTATCAAAAGCAATTCAAATATATTATGGTCGACGAATATCAGGACACAAACAAAGTGCAATATAAATTTGTCAGTATGCTCGCTAACAAGAGTAATAATATCTGCGTTGTCGGTGATGACGACCAAAGTATTTACAAATTCAGAGGAGCAACAATCGAGAATATTCTTTCATTTGAAAACGAATTTAAAGGTGCAACCGTTATCAGACTTGAGCAAAATTACAGAAGTACAGGAAACATCCTTGATGCCGCAAACAATGTTATTAAAAACAATGTTGAGCGAAAAGAAAAAACTCTTTGGACAGAGAACCCTGTCGGAGAGAAGATAGAAGTGCATACAGCGCGTTCCGAAAGAGACGAAGCACAGTTTATCGCACAGAAAATCCTCGACGGAGTGGCTGATGGTATGAGTTTTTCCGACTTTGCAATACTATACCGTATGAACGCACAGTCAAATACCATCGAGCAGGTTTTGTCACGAAGCGGAATTCCTCACAGGGTTATCGGCGGACACCGTTTCTATGACCGCGAAGAAATTAAAGATATGGTTGCATATTTGCAGGTTATCAACAATCCCCACGACGATGTAAGACTTCGAAGAATTATCAACAAGCCCAAAAGGGGAATAGGAGACACAACTTTCAACCGTGCTATGGATATTGCCTCATCTTTGGGTGAAAGTCTTTTTAATGTAATAAAATGTGCGGATGACT
>JAZLJE010000189.1:0-1733 GCA_045617705.1 Ruminococcus sp. | reverse complement strand
CATAGAGTACTTCACCGCACTTCGGACATTTTTCTTTTGTCGGCTCATACCACGAAACAAAATCACATTTCGGATAGTTACTGCAGCCGTAGAAAACTTTGCCCTTTTTGGTGTGTTTTATGATAACATCGCCGGAACACTTCGGGCAGGGTACTCCTGCTTCTTCGACATATTTCTTGACATTTTTACATTCCGGATATCCGGGGCAAGCGATAAACTTTCCGTATCTGCCGACTTTTACTACCATTTTTCGTCCGCATTTTTCACAGACGATATCGGTTTCGTCTTCTTTGAGTTGGAGTTTTACGCCCTGCATATCGGCTTTTGCTTTCTTCAAGGTTTTATCAAAATCGCCATAAAAATCGGAAAGCAAGTCTACCCATTCATTCTTACCGCTTTCGACTTCGTCGAGGTCTTGTTCCATTTTTGCGGTGAATTTTACATCAACGATTTTTGGGAAACGCTCTTTCATAAGTCCGGCTAAAGTTTCACCGAGTTCGGTTGGGTACAGTGTTTTTCCGTCACGCTTTACATATTCGCGTGAAGTTATTGTTGAAATTGTGGTAGCATAGGTAGACGGTCTGCCGATGCCGTATTCTTCAAGTGCTTTGATAAGAGAAGCCTCGGTAAATCTTGACGGCGGTTGGGTAAAGTGCTGGTTTGGAACAATTTCTTTTGCTTTGCAAGGCATACCGTTTTCGAGCGGTGGCAGTTGCGACTCTTTTTCTTCTGCTTCGTCTTTGCTCTCGGTATACAAAAGTGTAAAGCCGTCGAAATCGACTTTGTAGCCTGCTGCTTTAAAAACATAACCGTTTGCATCAATATCAGCCTGTGTGGTTTTGTGGATACAATCGGACATTTGGGACGCTATAAAGCGCTCCCAGATAAGTTTGTAGAGTTTGTACTGGTCGGTTGTAAGGCTGGATTTTACTAAGTCCGGTGTATTGAATGCGGAAGTCGGTCTGATTGCTTCGTGACCGTCTTGCGCATTTGAACGCGACTTGAAGACTCTCGGTTTTGAGGGTTTATACTTATCTCCGTAAGTTGACTTAATGTATGAAGACGCGTCTTGTAAAGCATCGTTTGAAATTCTCAAAGAGTCGGTTCTCATATAGGTGATAAGACCTGTTGCACCCTGACCTTCGATATCAACGCCTTCGTAAAGTTCCTGGGCAACTTTCATTGTCTTTCGAGATTGGAAAGAAAGTTTTCTTGATGCTTCCTGCTGTAAAGTTGAAGTAATAAACGGCGGTGCGGGAGATTTCTTTCTTGTGCCGTTTTTTACTTTTGTTATTACAAACCGGGCATCTTTGAGGTCGTCCATTATCTTGTCGGCTTGGGTTTGATTTTCTATTTTGATTTTTCCTTTTTCGTCACCGTAGAGTGATGCAGGAAATGCTTTTCTTGAGCCTTTTGCAACAAGTTTTGCATCTATTGTCCAGTATTCTTTCGGCTTGAACGCGCGAATTTCCTGCTCTCTGTCGACTACAATACGAACTGCAACAGACTGAACTCGTCCTGCGGAAAGTCCGCGGTGAATTTTCTGCGATACAAAGGGGCTGAGTTTATATCCGACAATACGGTCAAGAATTCTTCTTGCCTGCTGGGCGTTTACAAGGTCAACATTGATGGTCCTCGGATTTTCCATACCGACCTTTATGCCTGTCTTTGTAATTTCGTTAAACTCAACACGGTCAACATCGTCCATATCAAGTCCCAAAAGATAGGATAAG
>JAZLJE010000188.1:0-6079 GCA_045617705.1 Ruminococcus sp. | reverse complement strand
GGCTGACGGTATGAGTTTTTCCGATTTTGCAATACTTTACCGTATGAACGCGCAGTCAAATACCATTGAGCAAGTTTTGTCCCGAAGCGGAATTCCTCACAGAGTTATCGGCGGACACCGTTTCTATGACCGTGAAGAAGTTAAAGATATGGTTGCATATTTGCAACTTATCAACAATCCCCACGATGATGTAAGACTTCGAAGAATTATCAACAAGCCCAAAAGGGGAATAGGAGAAACAACTGTCAACCGTGCTATGGATATTGCCTCATCTTTGGGTGAAAGTCTTTTTAATGTAATAAAATGTGCGGATGACTACCCCGATTTAAGCAGAGCATCCTCAAAATTACTTGATTTCTCAAAACTTATCAATGGCCTTATTGATGCACATTTGAGCAATGAATATTCTCTTGCGGAATTATATAATCTTGTTATTGAACATATAAACTACAAAGAATATCTGCAAAATGAAAAAGAAGACTACGAGCAGAGAATAGAGAATATCGATGAACTTATGTCAAATATAGTCAAATTTGAAGAAGACTATGAAGACGACGAAGCAACTTTATCTAATTTTCTTGAAGAAATTTCTTTGATGACGGATATTGATAACTATGATGCAGATGCAGATACAACCGTGATGATGACTATGCACAGCGCAAAAGGTCTTGAATTTCCCGTTGTTTTTCTGCCGGGTTTGGAAGAGGGAATATTCCCGTCAATACAAACGATAATGGACTCCTCACAATTAAGCGAAGAGAGAAGACTTGCTTATGTTGCTATAACCAGAGCAAAAGAAAAACTCTATATTGTAAAAACAAGAGAAAGAATGCTTTTTGGTTCAACTACCCGTAACAAAGAGTCTCGTTTTGTTACGGAAATTCCGTCAAAAGTTATCGAAAAGACGGGCGAGGAAAATCTCTTTTCTGCACATAGATTTGAATATTCTCCGTCAACATCAGCAAGTTTCAATCCTTTTGCAAAGAAACAAGAAAGTAAATCTACTGCCAAAACCGAGTACAAAGTCGGCAATATGGTGTATCATAAAGTTTTCGGAAAAGGTATGATTTTATCCGCAGAAAGTATGGGTAATGATACTATGCTCGAAATTGCTTTTGATAATGTCGGAACAAAAACATTGATGGCGAATTTCTGCAAAATGGAAATTTTGTCGTAATTATCACAAATTCAAAGAACCTCCATAAAATGTATTGATGTGGTGTAGTGTAACATACATCAATATGTTTATGGAGGTTTTACTTATGGCAGACGAAAAGAACTTTGACGCAACAACCGATAAAGATACTAACTGTAGCGAAGCCGTTTGTATTGACGCACAGCGAGTATATGACAGTTGCGGCGACAAAGACTGTCTTGCGGATTTGAGAGTATATTTCACCGACAGAAATCAGGAACTAGTAGATTCTGCGGTAAATGTTCGACTTAGAGATGCAGACATACTGACGGTGCTTGTTGATATCGAGCCTGTACCGTTCCACAGAGGATTTTATTCTATCGATATGACCTATTTCTTCGAGGTATGTGTAGATGTCTTTGTTTTGCCGGGCGCACCACCGACATTGATTGAGGGTATATGTATCTCAAACAAAAAAGTAATACTCTACGGCAGCGAAGGAAATGTAAAAGTATTTTCAAGTGAATTGTCTTGTGATGATTTCGATAATCAAGCAAGAATGACAAGAAATCTTCCTATTGCAACAGTTCAGGTAGCACGACCGGTTGCTTTATCAGCAAGATTTTGCACATCATCTCAACAAAATAGCATATTACCGTGCAAAGTACCGAGTAAAATCAAAGAACGCTTTGGCGGTGAATTTGAACATTCATGCTGTAAAGATATTTACGCAACTATTGGCGTGTTCTCGATAGTTCAACTGCAAAGAAATGTGCAGATGCTCATTCCGTCTTATGATTTCTGTATACCGGAGAAAAAATGCCATTCATCAAGTGATAATCCCTGCGAGATTTTCTCAAAACTTGATTTCCCGACGAATGAATTCTTTCCACCGAATATTGACGACTTGACAGGAAACGAAACTTCGCCCTGCTCTTTCGGATGTTCGCCTTGCACAAATTATCCTGAATAAGAAAAGCCCCAACTCGTGTTGGGGCTTACATATTACTCTGTTTCGTAGCGGTTTTTGAAGTTTACTTCTTTTTCACCGTATGTTTCGTTTAGGAACTCTCTCATATATTTTGATATATCGGTGTTATCAATAACTTCGTTTTGTGTGATAATATCTGATTTAGCACCGAATGCAAATAACAAAACATTTGCATTTGTGTGTTCTCCGCCACTTGTTATGCAATCGTTGTTTACTTCTTTTGCATCTTTGCTTTCGGGGACAATCACACCGCCTGTTTCGTGGTCGGCAGTAACAAGGACAAGTGTTCCTTTATTTTTGCTTGCGAAGTCAAGTGCAACATCAACAGCCCTGTCAAATGCTTTCATTTCTTCCATAGCGCCCGCCATATCTAATTTGGAAAGTTTAACATCAATTTCGCTACCCTCAATCATAAGGAAAAATCCGTTGTCATTGTTAAGGATATCAAGTGCAGATTTTGCCATATCGTCAAGTGCCGGTGTATCATCGGAATAAAGAGCATTGTACGAAAACAGTCCGAGAACTTTTTTATTCTTTTCTTTGTCAAAAGTATTCAGTTCTTTGTCTGTGGTGATATATTTATACTCGTGTTTTTTAGCAAGTTTTTCCATTTTGCTTGTGTAATATTCATTGCCACCGCCAAACATTACATCGATATCAGCGGTTATCTCTTGTCTGAAAATCTTGCTGTATAAATTTCTGAAGTCGACATGAGCAATCATTCCGGCGGGTGTTGCATGATTAATAATCTGAGTGGCTACAAGGCCTGTTTTCATACCTTTAGCCTGTGCAAATTCACAGATGCTTTCAACATCGTGTTTGTCGCCGTCAATACCTATGTACTGATTATATGTCTTAACTCCGCAACTTATCGCAGTAGCCGCTGCTGCAGAATCGGTAGTACCTGATAGCGAATCAGTAGTAACATGGGTAAAATATGGAGTAAGGCTTAATGAAAGTTTATCACCCTTAATGATTTCGGCGTTTTTGATTGTATTTTCGCCCATACCGTCGCCGATAAGTAGAATGATATTCTTTACAGGCACATCTTTGTTGAATGTGTATTCCGTGTTAACTGCCCAATCATTAGAAATCTCTGTTTCGGTAGGTGAAGTCGTTGCGTCATTATTTGTTGCAGTTTGATTTGTGCAAGCGCAAAGCGAGATTATCAGCAAAAGTGATAATAGCAACGCAGTAATTTTTTTCATATCATAGCCTCGCTTTTTTGTGTTTTGTAAAGTCCCACGGAGTGATTTTGTTTTTGTTGACAATAAAAGCCTTTTTGGACAATAAAGCAATAGGCTCATCAGAATAACTGTCAGAGTAGAATTCGTCAATTTCCATATCTCCGTAAGTTTCTTTAAAGCGGTTGACTTTTTCAATATTGTTGCAGTTTTTACCGTCGTATTTTCCTGTTTCAAAAGAAACTTTTGATGCGATAAGAGAAACGCCTAATTTTTCGCAAATAGGAGTCAGCAAAAATTCGGATGAAGCGGAAATAATAAGGTCATCGTCATTTTTTTGTGAGAGATACCAAGACTTTACTTTCTTTTCATTTTCAGCCCAAAAATCTATTATATCCTGTTCGGTACAAACTGTCAGAAAACGGTACAAATTTTCCTTTAACTGTGTTTTGTTTCCTTTATTAAAAACATAATATCCCACAAAAGCAACAAAAAGAGAGGGAACAAAACGGAGCATCTTTTT
Source organism: Ruminococcus sp. (assembly GCA_045617705.1). GTDB lineage: Bacteria > Bacillota > Clostridia > Oscillospirales > Acutalibacteraceae > Ruminococcoides. Next base: position 2,246 of record JAZLJE010000188.1, on the reverse strand, counting down.
GTGCCTTTTTAAAGTGAAAAAGTAAAAATCAGTTGTAGAGTCACCATCATATATGGTTTTGTCAAAATCGTAAACGTTCATATTACCTCGAAAATTCCTTTTTAATGTAATTATAACTATATTTTAATAAATTACAATAGAAAATTCATATTTTGTTAATCTATAACTTAAGGATATATGCTAAAATATAGTAAGTAAAAAATAGGGGATTTTCTTTTGTTTGGATATATAAACATTGACAAAAAACGATTGCTTTGCGGTGAATACGAAGTATACAAAGGTATTTACTGCTCATTATGTAAACAGATGGGGAAAGAGTACTCTTTCCTTTCTCGCTTTGTGTTAAGTTACGACTGCACCTTTTTTGCTATGCTTATTATGTCTTTGCAAGATGAATGTCCCTCGTTTGAACAAGGTAGATGCAGATTTAACCCGTTTAAAAAATGCGATTTTTGTAAAAAAGACGAAAAAGCGCTTTCTCTTGCTTCTGCTGTTTGTATTTCTACCACTTATTTTAAATTGATAGATAATATCAACGACTCCCCATTTTATAAAAGAGTTTTCTATAGACTTCTTCAACCGTTATTTTCTCATTGGCGCAAGAAAGCAAAAACTAAATATCCCGATATTGATAAAGCCGTCGAAGATATGATGAAAAACCAGATAAATGCTGAAAATAACAGTAAATGCTCTGTTGACGAAGCGTGCCACCCGACAGCAAAAATGCTCTCGACCATCTGCGAAATGATACCGGAATTTATAAAAAGCGAAAAACTTTCCGATATAAATACATCAAAAAGGATTTTATCAACTTTTGGATATCATCTTGGCAGATGGATTTATCTTATTGATGCGACAGATGATATTGAAGATGATAAAAAACATAATAACTTCAATCCATATATTTTAAACTACGGCAACGATTATGAGTTGTATAAAGATAAAGTCGAAGCACTGCTAAATCACGCTTTATCTGAAGTCCTGCTTTCGTATAACTTGCTTGAAAAAGGAAGATTTGACTCAATAATCAATAACATACTCGCATTCGGTATGCCGATAAAACAAAATGAAGTTTTAGACTATACTGATAAAATTAATATTAAGGAGTAAATATGACTAATCCTTATGTAGTGCTCGGCGTTTCCGAGTTCGCAACTGACGAAGAAATCAAAAATAAATATAGGGAACTTGCAAAAAAGTATCATCCCGATAACTATGTCGACAGCCCTCTTGCCGATGTAGCAGAGCAGAAGATGAAAGAAATCAACGAAGCATACGATGCTATTTGTGAGATGAGACGAAACGGCGGTGCATCGGGTACAAATTATGCAAACTATGGTTCTAATTCATCATACACGAGAACTGCCTATCCCGATGTACGAAGACTTATCCAAGACGGCAGACTTGACGATGCTATGCAAATACTAAACGGAGTATCTCCTACATCGCGTGATGCCGAATGGTACTTTCTTATGGGTATGGTATATTCGAGAAAAGGCTTTAGTGAGCAGGCTTACTCATATTTTCAGCGAGCCTATCAGATGAACCCTCAAAACAGCGAATTTGCAGCCGCATTTAACAGTATGAACTCCAGAAGGGCTTACCAAAATCCGGGTTACAATACTTATGGAGCAGGATGTTCTGCTTGTGATATATGTACCGGTATTCTTTGTGCCGATGCGTGTTGTAACTGTTGCGGCGGCAGGGGGATGTGCTGTTAAATGAAGTCATCTTTCAAAGTAGCAACAGGCGGAATTGTCGGAGCATTGTGCCTTGTCTTGATGTTTTTGACGGGAATAATTCCGTTTGGTACATACGCTTTTCCGTGCTTTGCAGGAATTTTACTTACTATATTGGTGATAGAACTAAATTATCCCATTGCTTTTTCTGTCTTCTTTTGCGTATCCGCTTTGTCTTTTTTGATAACCGCAGACAAAGAAGCGACACTCTATTTTGTATTATTCTTCGGATATTATCCGATAGTAAAAAGTTTTATTGAAAGAATAAAAAGCGTTTTAGTTCAATATTTGCTGAAGTTTTTGCTTTTTAATCTTGCTATGGTAGCAATTTTTTATATTGGACTTTTTGTTTTTTCAATACCGAAAGAAAGTTTTAATATACTCGGTGTTTATCTACCGGGAGTATTTCTTGCCTTTGGAAACATTTTCTTTTTTATTTATGATTTATGTGTTACCAGGCTTGTTTCACTTTATATTTTCAAATGGCATAATATTATAAAAAATAAA
>JAZLJE010000187.1:0-1615 GCA_045617705.1 Ruminococcus sp. | reverse complement strand
CTTCTTTGAAAATCTGTCTGCCGTTTGCTTCAATCGTGCAGGTTGTTGCTTTGTCAACACTTTCAACACCGAAGAAAACATGCAGGTCTATTGCGTCTTTCGGGATATTACTTATCGGAATGACCATTTGACCTTTCGGCCCTGCCATAGGAGTACGCCAGCCGGTTGTGTGCATAAATCCCTCTGTAGTGTAAAGGTTAGCCGTGGTATCCATATCAAACGAAAGCAAAGTACCGAGTCTGTATTTTTCTACAACGCCGTTGTTTGTGTAGAAGCAGTCCATAAGTTCCATATTTTTGTACTTATCGGCAGAAGTTTTCAGCCTGTACTGCTCAACACGGGTGTCTTTGTTTGCGCCCGCATTAAGGAAAAAGTCTCTTTCTCTGTTTTCCTTTTCCTTAATATCATAGTATGCTTTACCCGAGACGTATTCCGAGTAGTCTGCATCGGTCAAGGTTTTTACCAATGTAGAGGGTAAATCAAAATGAGATACGGGAGCAGAAGAAGTTTTGTACCCGTGCTTTGCGTTTGCTTTTTTGATGAGAAGAACGGGGTGCTGCATAAGTTCTGTATCACGGTGGTTTGCGGTTATGATGATAGTTGACTTGTCAAAGACACCGTTTTCTTTCATATTGTCTATCATATCAAAAAGATAGGTAAAGCAACCGTCAATCTGTTCGTTAAGGCTTGTGCCGTTTTCATCTCTTTGAGCGTCTTTTGTTAAGGTATAGGGGGCTTCGGCGCCTTCAAGAGAGTAAATACGCAAAGACTTGTCGTATTTATCGGTATAGGTAAAGCCTTCTTTGTTTCTGTAATCTTCGTAGAACTTTGAGTCCGACGAAGTGTAGGTGTTTTCACTTTTGTAGTTGTTAAACAGATTAGCGTCGGGCCAGAAAGGCATTTTAAGGTAGTGGGGCATATAAGTATATAATGTATACTGATATATAACTTTTGTCATAGCCTTGTATGCGGTAAGACTTTCTGCTTGGCTGACGATGTTCTCAACAGATTCAGTAGCACCTCTGCCGAAAAATGTTGATTCTGCAAAAATACGGGAGTCAACATCGTTATTTTTCAGTGTTAAGTATGCTGTGTCACCGTCCCAGACATTGTCGATATAAGAACTGTATCTGCTTTCTTTTTTGTATGCCGTACCCGAAAGCATTGACGGGAGTGCTTCTATCTTACTTGCACCCGATGCAAGGGCATTTGTGTATTCCGTAAAGCAGTCAAGTTTTTCCTCATAATCGGGATGGTCTTCTTTGAAATTTTCATAATATTTCTGGTCAAAAGAGTCCAGAATAAAAACTACGGTGTTTTTCTGATTTGAGAGTTCATACATACCGTCTGTTGTTACTTCGTAAGATGTTTTGTTGATGACATCGCGATTTTTGACAACGGTTACAGCGAGGGCGATACCCTGCACGATAATGAGAGCAAGCGAAGTGTAGATAAGTATTTTTCTCCATTGTTTTTTGAATACCATTATAAAAGCAAACGGCAAAGCAAGACACGCAGCCCACATAGCGGAGTCGATAGCACCGTAGGTGGTGTAGTCTTCCCAAACGATTTTACTGCCGTCGAGCACACCCGAGCCGTATTTTATATTGAAATA
>JAZLJE010000186.1:0-7065 GCA_045617705.1 Ruminococcus sp. | reverse complement strand
CTCGTTGGTTTCTTTATATTTCATCTTTTCGCCGGGCCAAGCGGTTTTCGGTGTGTCCAAATCGTTATTATAGGGATAGGCATATACATTTGACCAGTTCATATTATTGGAAAAGTAAATGTTTATCTGCTTTTTCACGCGTGTCACCGTCTCTTTCTGAGTTGAGGGTTGTGTAGTTGGCTGTCTATATTCCGTTACCGTTTCTGTTTGAGTTGTACTCTCTGTCTTTTCAGTCGGCATTTCTTCTACGGGGAATTTGTCGATAAGGTTTGCAAGTTTTTTCTGGATAGGCGTTGCGTCGACAATGTTCAGTTTGTCCGTACCGTCAACTTTAGCCGCTTTGAGCGCCTCATCGTCAAGGGTTATCATTTGTGCAAGCGCCTTTTGAATATATGTTGCATCTACTATTGTAAGGCTTTTGTCTTTATCGACATCGCCATAAGAGGCGGCGAAAGCAGAAAACGGCAAAACACACAGCAAAACAATAATAAGCACCACGCTGAATATAAAAGCAAAAAGTGTATTTCTTTTCATAAAATCACAGCCTTTTTATTATAATAAATCTGTCTATATAAAAATTATATCAGCAAAATTTTTCTTTTTCAACACTCCATTACAAAAAACTTACAAAAGGACATATAATATTGACAATTAATCTTGACTTTTATATAATCAAAATAGGTATAAATTGCAAAAATATCGGAATTTTTGTCAATAAATTTTTGAAAGGAGATTGCTATGGCTCCGTTTTTTAAATTTTTCAATCAAAACAGAAAGCCTTTGCCGAAAACGGTAAGATATTACGAAGACGAAGAGCCTAAATTCTCTTTGAAAGAATTCATTAAAGCACATATTTTCACCTGCACTATTATCGGTGCAGTTTGCCTTTTGATTGTTGTACTTCTTATTGTTATTTCAATCCGCAGCGGAAAAAATCCTTTGTCCGATATAAAAACCGCAATGGATAAAAATATAGATAGCGGTAGTTTTTCGTTTACATTCACTGCCGACATTGACGGTGAATGCTGTATGTCCTATAACGGAAGCCTTAATATCAATCAAAACCGTCAGGAAATTTCGATTTACTATGATGCTGAATATAAAGATTATGTCTATTCAAATGTCACCTATTCAAAAGCAGGAAATGCTTACAGCGGTAACTACTATTCGGGACAATGGACTGTAGAAGATGCATACGATGATGTTGTTGACCTCTTTGAGTTTATCCGCACATCAAGAAAAAACGGTGAATGGGCAGCACCTCTTTTGCGACTTCTTAATATGTCGTCAACTTTTTCTTCCGACGCGTTTCAATCTTCATTTGACAAAGTATACCGCAGTCTTTTAGGTCAAATTCAAACAGGCGTAAATTACGAGGAAAAAGTCGAAAGTGACAAAACCGTCCGCACATTTACTCCGAGTATGAACGATGTATTTGACACATTAAGTGAAAATTTCGGTCCTGCTTTCTCTCGTGCAACCGACTACAACGCTTTCAAAGAAAAGGTTGACATAAACGCGGAAGGTCTGCGTTCGAGCAACTGTATTTTGAGTTATTCACTTGACAAAAACAACTATCTGACAGACTTGTCTTTGTCTGTTAAAACAACCAGCAAAACTTACGATATCGTGCTTACAATGTCGGATTTTTCAAAAGCCGCAGTTACTATTCCCGACGGATTTTTCGCCGCGGCGAACATCTCAACCGAAGAAACAAAATAATTTTTTCTATCTATTACTATAACAGGAGGTGAGCGATATCAAAAGGCAATATAACATTGACTACGCTGTCTGTTGTTCTGTCGGAAAAGTCAGAAAGAACAACGAGGACAATTTCTATACAGCAGGAAACTTAAGAACTGATGTAATGTCTAACGAAGATGCCGAATTTATTGGAAATGTGTCAAGTAACGACAACGACCTTTTTGCCGTTTTTGACGGTATGGGCGGAGAAGCGTGCGGAGAAGTTGCATCTTTTGTAGCGGCATCTTACTGCAAAGATTTCTGCAAAGATAAAGAACAGTACGAAGAATATCTTTACGAACTTTGTGACATCCTAAACAGAAAAGTATGTGAAGAAACAGAAAATCGCTCACTTGTTATGATGGGTACAACTGCCGCTATGGTACAGTTCGGCAAAGATGCCGTTTATGTACTCAATGTCGGTGACTCAAGAATATACAAAGTGTCTCGAAAAAAGATGAATATGATTTCGCAGGACCATGTAGCATACGGCTACCCGGGAAAAGCACCGCTGACGAAATTTCTCGGTCTTGACAGCAGAGATGAAAAACTCAAGCCCTACATAGCAATGGGGAAATACAAAGCAGGAGATACATATCTCATCTGCACAGACGGTATCACGGATATGCTAAGTGATGATGAGATTTTTTCGATACTAAACAGCGAAAACGACGCAAAACAAACAGCAAGGGATTTAGTGGATAAGGCACTTGAATCAGGCGGTATTGACAACATAACCGCAGTAGTTCTTCAAGTCCACAGCGGAAAAGTCCGCAGATAAGGAAATAATATGGCTTACAAAAACAACAAAACTCAAAACAGACGGAGATATAAGTCCCGTTATCGTAATGCACATAATTACAAGACAAAACGCTCTGCATCTCAAACCCGTGTTGCAATAGTCGTTGCGTCTATTACTTTCATAGTAATTGCCGCGGTAGTTGTTGTCTTTGCATTTGGTGACAGGATATATTCCTTTATTTCAAGTAACCTTGAACCGAATATCGAAACACAGCAAGATGTCACCCAAAGCACTATCGAAAGTACAGTCGCACCGACTGAAAAGCCGACAGAGAAACCTACCGAAGCCCCGACACAAGCACCGCTTGTTGACGACTTTGCTTCACTTCTGAACGGCGCAGGACTTATAGAAAAAGATGTCAAAGGTTCACAGATGATTTTTGCATATAACGAGGGTACATCGTGCACGCTGTATTGCTATCAAAAGAACTCCGACGGCAAATGGGAAGAAGAAAAAGAACCAATATACGGATATGTAAGTTCAAACGGTATCAAAACCGAAATGGGACCGTATGACAACTACACCCCGAAAGGCACATTTAATATTGAATTTGCTTTCGGTACAAATTCCGACCCCGGCACAAAACTCGACTATACTCCCGTGGATTATTCAACCTACTGGATAACCGACCCGAACTCCGTAAACTACAACCGCCTTGTTGACGGCTCTGCGGCAACTCACGACTGGTCCGACGCTCAGTGGCTCTATGAATATACGGTATCCTATCCTTATGCAGTTGTATTTAACTACAACCGTGACCCCGTAAGTAAATCAGCCGGCTGTGCAAAATTCCTGCACGTCAGTTACGGAGAAACAAACGGCGGTATCGGTATCAGCGAAAATGAACTTATCTCCGTTTTACAATGGCTTGATAAAAACCAAAGCCCGATGATAACAATTTTCTAAACAAAAAAAGCAGGCTGTGACAAACTGATGTTTGTCACAGCCATTTTTATTTTCAGCGTGTTAATTTTTTCTCCATGTTGTGGGAATGAATAAAAGTATAAACGGATAAAGTTCAAGTCTTCCTGCAAGCATATTAAAACAGAAAACTATTTTCGAAAATACGCTGAAAGAAGCGTAATTTCCTGCACTTCCGACTACCGAAAATCCGGGTCCTGTGTTATTTATGGTGGCAAGCACAGATGAAAAACAGGTCATATAGTCAAAGCCGTCAAATGCAACGAGTATGGTTGTGATTATCATAATCAAAACATAGATTGCAAAGAAAATGCTGACAGAACGCGAAACTTCGTGAGTAATTTTTTTGCCGTCAATCTTTACCGTTTGCACAGTTCTCGGATGAAGCAAAAGGGTGAATTCTTTTTTGATTTCCTTGAACAGAATAAGAATACGCGACACCTTGAAACCGCCACCCGTCGAGCCTGCACACGCTCCGACGCAAGTGATGAACAGTATCAGCACTTTCGAAAACTCCGGCCAGATATTCGTATCAACTACAGCAGCACCCGTTGTCGACATAATCGAGGTGACATAGAAGAAACTTTGGTGCAAAGACTCTGAAAACGAGTTGTAGATATTGTTGATATTTATTGCGATAATCAAAGTGGATGCAAAAACAAGACCGAGGTAAAGCCAGAGTTCTTCGTTTTTGAAAGCAAGTTTGAATTTCTTTGTCAATATCGCGATATAGACATAGAAGTTGATGCCGAAAAGCATCATAAACACCGCTACGACAGTTTGCAGATAATGCCCTGTTGCCCAGGACGAGAAATGTCCCATTGAGTCGTTATAGACCATAAATCCGCCTGTACCCGCTGTTGAGAAAGATGTGGTAATCGCATCGAAAGCACTCATTCCGCCAAACAGCAAAAGTACAAATTCCAAAAGCGTAAGTCCTAAATATATCGCATAGAGCAACGCGGCATAGTTGCGAAGTTTCGGCAGGCTTTTTCCTACAGACGGACCTGTCGACTCGGCTTTCATAAGGTTGATGCTTTGGTTTCCGCCGAGTTTCGGAATAATCGCAAGCAAAAAGACGATAACGCCCATACCGCCTAACCAATGAGAGAAACTGCGCCAAAAGAGCATACAGCGAGGCAGAGTTTCTATCTCCGTCAAAATGGTAGCACCGGTTGTTGTAAATCCCGAAACGGTTTCGAAAAACGCGTCAATATAAGACGGAATGGTCTTGCTTACAAAAAACGGCAAAGCACCCGCCAAAGATAAAACTATCCACGAAAGTGCAGTTGAAGCAAAGCCGTCACGAATATACATTGTCGGGTTTTTCGGCTTTTTTATTACGAGCAAAGTACCGAGCAAAATAAGTCCCAAACCGATAAAAATGAAATATTTAAATTCACTTTCACCTATGACAAGTCCGATAATCATAGGAAGTTGCATTGCAACACCCTCGATAAGAAGTACCCAGCCCAAAATGTAGAAAATAATGCGTTTATTCATATATTCACACCTCGAATTGAGTGACTATCTCAAAATATCCGTCAAGTCGGTCAGCCCTTTATGTTTTGTGATAACAATAACCGTATCGCCGACTTCAATGGTATCGCTGCCGTTTGGTATGATAAGTTTGTTATCTCTGTAGATGCAGACGATTTGCAGGTTATCAAGAAGACTCAACTTTGACAAAGGAGTAGAGGTAACTGTACTTTCACTCCTGACACAAAATTCAAGAGCCTCTGCCTGTCCGTTTGCAACTTTATACATTGTTTCAACATTACTGCCGAAAGAATTTTGCATACCGCGGACATATCGGATGATAAATTCTCCCGTTAGTTGTTTCGGTCTTATTACGCTGTCAAGAGGAAGCGAGTCGAAAACGGAAGAAAACTTCAGGTTTCCGAGTTCCGTAATTGTTTTTGCTTTCGGATTTACTTTCTTTGCATACAAAGATGCAAGAATGTTTTCTTCGTCGGTATTCATAAGTGCTACTATTCCGTCTGCTGTTTCAATACCCTCCTGCAAAAGCAAATCCTCGTCCATAGCATCGCCGTTGATAACGATAACGCCGTCGAGTTCTTCGGAAAGATGTTCGCATCTTGCGGGGTTTTTCTCGATAATCTTTACGCTGACTCCGGCTCTGTCAAGTTCCTTTGCAAGGTAAAAACCGATTTTACTTCCGCCCAAAATAATAACCGAGCGGGTACGGTTCGACATAATCGCAAGTTTTTTCAGCAGTTTTGCAGCGGATGTTGATGATGCAACAATCGCGATATAGTCGCCGGAATTGAGTACAAAGTCGCCGTTTGGAATAATGCACTCGCCGTCACGCTCAACCATACAAATACGCAAACCGTCTTTGAGTACATTCGCACAGTCGGCAAGTCTTTTGTCAGAAAGAGGCGAATTATCGGCAAGTTTTATTTTAATAAGGTCAACTGCACCTTTTGCAAAAGAGTCAATTTTGTTTACTCCCGAAAACTTCAAAAGCCTTGCCATTTCATTGGCGCAAGTCAGTTCGGGATTTATCGCCATAGAGAGTTTGAGTTCGTCTTTAACAAGAGAAATATCGCTGATATACTGCGGATTTCTTACCCTTGCTATTGTGCTTTTTACGCCCGCCGTCTTTGCAATAAGGCAGGTGTAGAGGTTGAGTTCGTCAGCCTCGGTAACGGCAATAAGCAAATCGCAGGTGTCTATTCCCGCTTCCTTAAGCGTTGAAAAAGTAGCACCGTTGCCCTGTATTGTCATAATATTCTGGGTATCGGAAATCTTATCAAGAGCCGTTTGTTCTGGGTCGATAATGGTTATTGAATGAGATTCAGTGTTGAGTTGTTCGGCTATCGAACGACCTACTCTACCGCAACCGACAATAATAATGTCCATAAATTCGCCTTCTTAACATTAAAAATCATACTGATTTTACTATATTTTTCTGCCAAAATCAATAACTTTAGAGAAATATCACAACTTTATAGAATAGACTTTATTTTTTACAATATGTATGTTATAATGCTTTTTATAATGGGTACAATTAGTGATTTAATGCCCAAAACAGAAACATTCTTTTTGAAAGGACACGATAATATGGGACTTTTTAAAGTGTTATTCGGAGATTACTCCAAAAGAGAACTCAAGAAAATCCAGCCTATTTGCGACAAGGTACTTGAACTTGAGCCGAAATATCAGGCTATGGATGATAAAGAACTTAAAAGTCAGACTGATATATTGAAAGAAAGACTGAAAAACGGAGAAACAACAGACGACATCCTCCCCGATGCTTTCGCCGTTTGTCGAGAAGCATCGTACCGCGTTCTCGGTATGAAGCACTTCCCCGTTCAGATTATCGGCGGTATCGTTTTGCACGAAGGCAGAATTGCCGAAATGAAAACAGGTGAAGGTAAAACTTTGGTTGCTACTTTGCCCGCATACCTAAACGGTCTTACGGGAAAAGGCGTTCACATTGTCACCGTCAACGACTACCTCGCAAAGCGTGACTCCGAGTGGATGGGAAAACTTTACCGTTTCCTCGGACTTTCTGTCGGTCTTATTATCCACGATGTTCCCGCAGAAGAAAGAAAACAAATGTATGAAGCCGA
>JAZLJE010000185.1:0-12510 GCA_045617705.1 Ruminococcus sp. | reverse complement strand
ATAATCAAAACCACCCGTTCAACGGGTGGTTTGCACAACCCCTAGAAGGGGATAATACAGGCGTGCCCCCTACAGTCGGGGGCATCGAATGAATGACAACGCATTACTTTTTCAAGCAGCCGCTCACGTGCGGCTGTTTATTTTTGCTTAATTATTCTTGCTGCCCGTGAACGGGTCTATGTACTCTTTGAGCGTTAATTGATCGTTCGCGCAATCTTCTTCTAATTGATTTTTTATATATTCTGCTATTATCTTTTTATTTCGCCCTACTGTATCTACATAATACCCTCGACACCAAAAATGTCTTGATCCATACTTATACTTTAAATTTGCGTGTCTGTCGAATATCATCAGACTACTTTTTCCCTTGAGATATCCCATGAATTGTGATACACTTATATATGGCGGGATACTTACCAACATATGGATATGATCGATACACGCTTCTGCTTATATTATTTCTACTTTCTTTTGTTCACACAACTTTCTTATTATCTCGCCTATATCTTTCCTCAATTTTCCATATACTTCTTTTCTTCTATACTTTGGTGCAAACACTATATGATACTGGCATCTATAGGTTGAGTGCGCTGTTGTTTTTATTTCGTTATTATTCTTTTTCATTTTAAAAATCCTCCTAGTATTCTTTGGTAATGCGTCGTCAAACACTTACCATTATACTTGGAGGTTTTTCTTTTGCACTTCTTTTTTTATTTTCCCCCGGTTGAACCGGGGGTTTATTTCCACACCTAAAGGCACCAAGATTTTACCCCCGAAGTTTTACACTTCGGGGGTTGGTTTATTTACGCTTTAATTATTCTTCGTTTGCTCTTTCAACAAGAGTTTCGTATCTCTTGTTTGCTGTGTCTTCTGCCTTTGTGAAGAGTTCTTCTGCACGCTGCGGGAATGAGCGTGTGAGGGCAGAGTATCTTGCCTCGTTCATAATGAAGTCGCGGTAAGATGCTGACGGAGCCTTTGAGTCGAGGATAAACGGATTCTTGCCTTCTGCTTTGAGTCTCGGGTCATAACGGAAGTTGTTCCAGTAACCGCACTCAACAGCCTTAGCCATTTCTTTCTGACAGTTCTGCATACCGCCCTTGATGGAGTGCATCTCGCACGGAGCATAACCGATGATAAGAGAAGGACCGTTGTAGGATTCAGCCTCTTTGATAGCCTTCAAAGTCTGGTTCATATCAGCGCCCATAGCAATCTGAGCAACATAGATATAGCCATAAGAGATAGCGATATCAGCAAGGCTCTTCTTCTGGATAGCCTTACCTGCTGCGGCAAACTGAGCAACCTGACCGATGTTGGAAGACTTGGAAGCCTGACCGCCTGTGTTGGAGTAAACTTCTGTATCGAATACCATAATGTTTACACCTTCGCCTGTAGCGAGTCCATGGCCAACACCGCCAAAGCCGATGTCGTATGCCCAACCGTCGCCACCGAAAATCCATACGGATTTCTTAGAGAGATATTCTTTGCTGTCGTAAATAGACTTGCAAAGGTCGCATTTATCAGCAACTTTTTCGAGTTCGGCAACGAGAGCCTTTGTAGCCTCTGCGTTTGCTTCGCCGTCATCAAGTGTTGCAAGGTACTGCTCTGCAGCAGCCTTAAATTCAGCGGAAGATTTATCGGAGTCTTTAGCAGTCTTTACTTGTTCGATAAGTCTTTCTCTTACTGCACGCTGACCTAAAAGCATACCTAAACCGTGTTCTGCGTTGTCTTCAAACAAAGAGTTTGCCCAAGCAGGACCGTGACCGTCTTTATTTACGGTGTAAGGTGATGTAGCAGCGGGACCGCCCCAGATAGATGAACAACCTGTTGCGTTGGAAACATACATTCTGTCACCGAACAACTGAGTGATAAGGCGAGCATAAGAAGTTTCTGCACAACCTGCACAAGAGCCGGAGAATTCAAGCAACGGCTGTTTGTACTGAGAAGAAATAACAGTAAGTTTTTCTGTTGTTTCGGGTTTCTCCGTAACCTTTGCAACACAGTAATCGAATACTGCCTGCTCGGCTTCCTGAGATTCTCTTGAAACCATTTTGAGTGAATTTGTCGGACAAACGCCAACACAAACACCGCAACCCATACAATCCATAGGCGATACAGCCAAGGTGTATGTATAGTTAGTTTTAACGATAGGCTTCGGAGCCTTCTTCATGTTTTCGGGAGCGTCTGCTACTTCGTTTTCGTCAAGAGCGAAAGGACGAATTGTAGCATGAGGACAAACGAAAGCACACTTGTTACATTTAGCACAGGTATCAGCGTTCCACTCGGGAACGAGAACAGCAACACCGCGTTTTTCATAAGCGGCAGCGCCCTGCTCGAATGTACCGTCAGCGTGGTCAACAAAAGCAGAAACAGGGAGAGAGTCGCCGTCCATTTTGCCAACAGGGAACATAATGTTGTCAACCTGTTTAACGAGTTTTTCGCGACCTTCTGATTTCTCTGTTACATCTGTATCTGTAGCGTTAGCCCAAGAGGAGGGAACGTCAATCTTAACATAAGCAGTTGCACCGGCATCAATAGCCTTTTCGTTCATTTCGACGATTTCTTTACCCTTCTTCATGAACTTCTGTGCTTTTTCTTTCATGTAGCCGATTGCTTCTTCACGAGGCAATACTTCGGAAAGAGCAAAGAATGCAGACTGCAAAACAGTATTTGTACGCTTGCCAAGACCGATTTGTGCAGCCAAGTCAATAGCGTTAACTGTGTAAAGTTGAATGTTATTCTTTGCAATATAACGCTTTGCTTCAGCGTTTAAGTGAGTGTTAAGTTCATCAGCAGACCACTGGCAGTTGATAAGGAATACACCGCCGGGTTTAACATCCTGAACCATCTTGTAACCTTTTAATACATAAGACGGGTTGTGGCAAGCAACGAAGTCAGCCTTGTTGATGTAGTACGGGCTCTTTATGGGCTTGTCGCCGAAACGCAGGTGGGAAATAGTGATACCGCCTGTTTTCTTTGAGTCATACTGGAAGTAAGCCTGAACAAATTTATCGGTATGGTCGCCGATAATCTTGATGGAGTCTTTGTTAGCGCCGACAGTACCGTCACCGCCGAGTCCCCAGAATTTGCACTCGATAGTACCCTCTGCAGCGGTGTTGGGTGCGGGTTTTTCTTCAAGAGAAAGACCTGTAACATCGTCTACGATACCGAGAGTAAAGTTGTGCTTGGGAGCGTCCTTTTTAAGTTCTTCATATACAGCAAATACGCTTGAAGGAGGAGTATCCTTTGAACCCAAGCCGTATCTGCCGCCGACAACAGTTGCCTTAATGCCAAGAGATGCCAAAGCAGCAACAACATCGAGGTAAGGCGGTTCGCCCAAAGCACCGGGCTCTTTTGTTCTGTCAAGAACAGCAATCTTCTTTGCTGTTGCAGGGATAGCCTCTACGAGTTTTTCAGCAGAGAAAGGTCTGTAAAGTCTTACTTTAACAAGACCGACTTTCTCTCCCTGTGCGTTCATATAGTCAATAACTTCTTCTGCTACGTCGCAGATAGAACCCATAGCGATGATAACGCGTTCTGCGTCCTTATCGCCGTAGTAGTTAAAGAGTTTGTAGTCTGTGCCGAGTTTAGCGTTAACTTTGTCCATATATTCTTCAACAATAGCGGGAAGAGCGTTGTAGTAAGAGTTACAAGCCTCTCTGTGCTGGAAGAAGATGTCGCCGTTTTCGTGTGAACCACGCATTACGGGACGCTCGGGGTTTAACGCTCTCTTTCTGAACTGCTCGACAGCGTCGAGGTCACACATTTCTTTGAGGTCATCATAATCCCAAGTTTCGATTTTCTGAATTTCGTGAGAAGTTCTGAAACCGTCAAAGAAGTTGATAAACGGAACTCTGCCTTTGATTGTTGCAAGGTGAGCAACAGCGCCGAGGTCCATAACTTCCTGCGGGTTTGTTTCAGCGAGCATCGCAAAACCTGTCTGACGGCAGGCATAAACATCGGAATGGTCGCCGAAGATGTTGAGTGCGTGAGATGCTACGCATCTTGCAGAAACATGGAAAACTGCAGGGAGCAATTCGCCTGCGATTTTATACATGTTCGGAATCATAAGGAGCAAGCCCTGTGAAGCCGTGTAAGTTGTAGTCAAAGCACCTGCGTTAAGTGAGCCGTGAACTGTACCTGCTGCACCTGCTTCGCTCTGCATTTCCTCAACCTTTACGGTTGTACCGAAAATGTTTTTCTGTCCCTGTGCTGACCACTGGTCAACATAATCTGCCATAGGACTTGACGGAGTGATGGGATAGATACCCGCAACTTCCGTAAACGCATAGGACACATAAGCCGCAGCGTTGTTGCCGTCCATGGTTTTTTTCATTCTTGCCATGTGTATTTCCTCCATATTCTATCGTTGTGAGATGAGCTCTTTCACACAACGATTAGTGATTGTTCGATAAGCGTTAGCGGCAAAAACTCCCGCATATCGTACCAATATACATAATATCACAATTTTTTTGAAAATACAACAACAAAATATTGTAATTTGCGATACTTTGCATACAAAAAATATTTTCCCCTCCTGACGAAATCAAGAGGGGAATAATTACCTAAATAAGTATATTATTCTATCCAGTTGTCTGTTTCACCGAAAGCGTTTTTTGCACCGCCTGGGGCAGAGTGTTTTGTTAAGTCAAAATTATTATATGCCAAGTAGTCGCCCTGCTCTTCAACATTGCCGAATATTTCTAACGCTTCGCTTGCGGTAGAAAATTCATATCCTTTTTCATAAACTATATAGTCGAAAACTTTTCGCAAAAGCCAATGCTGACCGTCTGCCCAGTTATCCATACCGTTCTCTACTTGTTCCTTACTCGGACCTACATCTTTATACTCGGTTGTCGGGAACAGCATTTTGTGGGAATGACACATCAGAACAAGCCAGCCGTTATTATCAATGGTATCATCTACGATTTTCTTGTAATAATCAAGTGTATCGGGATAGAGCGTTTGACCGTCTTTATCATAAAGCAAAGTTGTAGCATAGTGTCCGCCGAGGGGAACACGATTTATGTGAAAATTCGCAATAAAATCACGATTGTCAAAATGGTTGAAATCCGTGGTATGAAAAGCAAAGTCATAATAATCTCGTGTTGTATAGCGTATTTGCTCATTGTTACCGCCGTATGGATAACACCAAATATTTGTGAAGAAATCAAATGATTTTAAATTGGCTTTCGATTTTTGAAGAATTAGTCTGTTTTGTTCATCGGAAACTGTTTCGGCATTTATTCCGCTGTGGCCAATCGCTTCTCCGCCGGCATCAACAATTTTGCGCAATTCGGAATACCAAATTGTTTGGGTACGAATATATTTACCTTTTGGTAATTCATCCGCCTCATAGGCAACAACCAAAGGAATATTATATTCTTGAGTAATGGGGAATAAATTGGTATAGCACTCTTTGTATCCGTCGTCATCTATCAATGTAAACATTGGTTTTTTCTCCGGGTTACTTGCTATAGTTTTTGTTTTTATTTCCGCACCTTTTTTCATTATGGACAGTTTCTCAACATCGGGTTCGGTTCTGTACCTGAAATTCTTTTCGCCTCC
The DNA here is from genome assembly GCA_045617705.1 of Ruminococcus sp. GTDB lineage: Bacteria > Bacillota > Clostridia > Oscillospirales > Acutalibacteraceae > Ruminococcoides. The sequence goes on along the minus strand of JAZLJE010000185.1, from coordinate 6,945 downwards.
GGTTTCTTTTTGTATATCGCCTATTTCCCAGTTGTACTGACGGAGTCTTTGGGTTTCATTTTTTTCTTCGCCGTTTTTGAAAACAGTATAGTTTAATGTCGGATATTTTCCTGTTTCGTTGTTTGCCAAATCTTTTTCACTTACAAACGGTCCCGTTCTGTCACATCTTATCTCTAAACGCATAAACGCTGTTTTTTCGGGCGATGTTCCCGTTGCTACAGCGGATTTTAAATCTTCGCATACAGTATTTGATAAAACCTCGTATGAAATAAATTTTTTGTCGGTATCGTAGTAAAACGCCTGTACTTCCTTTACCTCTTTATCAATTTGATATGCAAAATCAAATTTTGTGTTAGGATTCATCACCAAATATCCGCTTGCAATATCATAACTTTCCGAGTAAATCGTAACAGCCATTTTTGTTGCCTTCTGCGGTACGGTTGTGATAAGTCCCTGATAACAATCTATATCACTCGAATACTCATACTCGTGGCTGATATATTTATCTTTTTCGTCAAAATATATGATTGCCGCTGTAGTGTCGTTATTTACCAATTCGGTTGTTACTCTGTAAACTTCATTAGGCTTTACATCATAGTATACCGTGCTGTGTTTAGGAGATGAACCAAACTTTTTATTCTTGATAACAAATCTTGTACCGCGCTTGATTGATGAGGGTTCTATGATATGAGAATTTGCATAACGCGATACAACCGTATCTTTTTCTTTTTCTTCGTCATACTCTGTCCCGTCAAAATTACAGATATGGGCGAGGTGTCGCTGGATAAGAGTTGCGTCCGTTATGGTAACGGCACCGTCTACATCGGTATCAGAATTAAAGTCATTAATCAAGCCCAAATTTCCGTTGTCAACTTTCGCTATTTTCATTTGAATTAGAGTGGCATCACAAATATCAACCTCTCCATCGTTATCGGCATCACCGAGAAGGCTTTTTTCATCGTGCAAGTCAACAGTCGCAGCACCAAAGGAAACAGTACAAGTTGCCACCATAATAATTGCCACTATTAATGACAGTAAAGAAACAGAGAGTTTTTTCATAATAAACCTTCCTATTGTAAGTATAGGAAAATTATACCATAATAAAGAAAGTAGTCAACAAAATTCAACTCTTGTTTTGTATTTATTTTTAAATGATACATTCTTTTATTGTTCATTATTATTTAATTTGACTTTTTGGGGATTTTCATATAAAATTTTAATGTTAAGATTTGTCTTACGGAAAGGATGAGAAAAATGGCTGACGACTCGTCAGTAGGCTCAAATAAAAACAAACCCTTAACTTTTATGGAAAAACTTTTCGGTGCGAAAAACAGCGAGCAGGAACAACTCGAAACCGAAGAAGAAATAATGTCCCTTGTTGAAGAAGGACAGGAAAAAGGTCTTATCGAAGACGACACAAAAAGCATTATCGAAAATGTCTTTGATTTTGACGATACCGTCGCATACGAGATTATGACTCACCGCAGAGATATGACCGCGGTTGAAGATAGCACGGGTATTGAAGAAGTAGTCAAAACCGCTATTTCTTCCGGACATTCGCGAATTCCCGTTTATCACGAAGATATCGACAATATTATCGGTGCTTTGTATGTCAAGGATTTGCTCAAATTCGTAATAAGCGATGTACCCGCTGACTTTGCTTTGTCCGATATAGTCAGAAAAGTTCTTTTTGTTCCGAGGACCAAAAACTGCCGTAGCCTTTTTGCCCAGATGAATAAACAGAAAATTCAGATTGCAATTGTCGTTGACGAATACGGCGGAACGGAAGGACTTATCACCCTCGAAGATTTGATTGAAGATATACTCGGAAATATTCAGGACGAATACGACAACGAAGACGAGGAAATGAAGAAAATCTCCGATACAAAATTCACCGTTGACGGAAGTACACCCGTTGATGATGTTGAAAATCTTATCGGCGAAGAACTTTCCGATAACGACAGCGAAACTATCGCAGGCTATATGCTCGATAAACTCGGCAGAGTCCCGTCAGACGAAGAACATCCCGTTGTCGAAACCGACTCCCTTGTTATCAAGGCTATCGAAACCGAAGACAGAAGAATTACCAAAATACTTATTGAGAAAAAATAAATCTGCTATTTATTGATTTTTTTGTTTTACTTTGCTATAATTACTATAATATGCTTTTGGAGGTACGATTTATGAAAAGAATTTTAGCACTTATCGCAATTTTGGCACTTGTTTGTGCTTTGCTGTGTTCTTGCGGTGAAAAAAACGGTACCGTAAAAACTACTGTTAACTCAAAATATGTTGATGACTATGTAAAGCCTTATGCCGAAGATGTCAAGACAGAGGAAAACGGCAATATTACATATCAGTTTTCCGATGAAAACTATAAAAAGTTCCTTTCCGACTACAATGTCAAAGTAAAGGACGAGGCTGAAGATAAAATCCAGACTTACGGTCAGTATTCATATTTAAATCCTGAAGGAACAGAATATATCGTAGGTATTATGCCCGAAGGTTTTGACAAGGCTAATATCGAAGACCTCAAAAAAGAGGCCGAAGAAGCAGGAAAAGCCGCTATCAAATATCAGATGAACACCGATAAGCCTGTTGGCAAACTGACAGTTATCTACAAAAACTGCAACACAGGCGACGAGTACTTCCGTATCGAAGTCGAGGCTGAAAAATAATTTGCAATATTAAACGCTGTGATGAATTTCATCACAGCGTTTTTTTGTTAGGAGTGAGAAGTTAGGAGTTAGGAGTTTCGGGAAAATCGCAAAGCGATTTTTGAAATTATAATTTCTTAAGTGTTTTAGTAGTGGAAGACAGCATTTTTTTAATTTCTTCACAATCATTTTTTACTGAAACATATTCTTTTTCGGTCAAGTATTCCGTTTCGTAAAGCAAGTCTATCCAATACAAAGTTTCATTTGCTTCTTTGAATGCAATATAAATTTTAGAGAGAAAGTCTTTTTTACTGATTGTACATTCGCTTTCCGCGATATTTGCTCCAATGCTTGTACCGCTTTTGAGCAGTTGTTTTGAAAGGACAAATTCTTTCTTTTCGTTATATAGGTATTTGTAAAGATTTACAATTCTAATTGCAAACTTTTTACTCTTAAAACAACGGTGTTTTCTTTTTCCATAACTCCTCTCTCCTCGCTCCTAACTCCTCACTCAAATAATAAATGTTACTCGTTTTCTTTTATTGCTATACCAAGTACATCTAAACTGTCCTTATCAACAGCCGACGGGCAATCGCTCATGAGTTCACTTGCGTTTTGGACTTTCGGAAAGGCGGTAACGTCGCGCAAAGACGAAGCCCCGCACAAAAGCATAGCAATTCTGTCAAGTCCGATACCCATACCACCGTGAGGCGGAGCGCCGTATTTATATGCTTCGACAAGAAAACCGAATTTTGCTTCTATTTCTTCATCGGTAAGTTTAAGTGCTCGAAACATTTTTTGCTGTAATTCGTAGTCGGTGATACGGATACTGCCCGAAGAAAGTTCTGTTCCGTTTAGTGTCAGGTCGTATGCTTTTGCAATAACCTTTTCGGGGTTTGTTTCGAGGTACTGCAAACACTCTTCTTTCGGCATTGTGAAAGGATGGTGCATTGCTACCCATTCGCCCGACTCGTCGTCAAATTCAAAGAACGGAAAATCTACTATCCAAACGAATTTGAATTCATCCTGCGGGATGATGTCGAGTTTCTTTGCAACTTCAAGTCGCAACGCACCCAAGGTCGGCAACGTTACTCTGTCTTTGTCCGCTACGATAAAGACAACATCACCTTTTTCTGCGCCGACAAAATCAAGAATACTATTAAGTTCGCCGTCTTTTAAAAACTTTGCAAAAGAGCAAGACGGAGTATCTTCTACCCATCTTACATAGGCAAGACCTTTTGCGCCTATTCCTTTGACAAATTCAGTAAGTTTGTCAACTTCTTTGCGGGAGATAATCGAAGCGGCATTTTTCGCAACAATCGCACGAACAGAACCGCCGTTTTCAATAGCGCTTTTGAATACCATAAAGTCAACATCTTTTACCTTTTCGGATAGGTCTGTTATTTCCATACCGAAACGGGTGTCGGGTTTGTCAGAGCCAAAGCGGTTCATAGCGTCGTTATATGTCATTCTCTCAAAGGGAGTAACAAGGTCTTTATTTAGTATTTCTTTGAAAATTCTTTTAAAAAGTCCCTCGTTAACCTCCATAATATCTTCAACATCAACGAAAGAAAGTTCCATATCAATCTGCGTGAATTCCGGCTGACGGTCAGCACGCAAGTCTTCATCACGAAAACATCTTGCAAGTTGAATGTATCTGTCAAAGCCCGAGAGCATTAAAAGTTGCTTGTAAATCTGCGGGGACTGGGGCAGGGCGTAGAACTTGCCTTGATGTATTCTTGAGGGAACAAGATAGTCCCTTGCCCCCTCGGGGGTTGATTTTATCATCATCGGAGTTTCGATTTCGATAAAGCCGTTTTCGGCAAAATAGTCTCTCGCACATTTTGCAAGGCGTGAACGGAGCATAATGTTTTTTTGCAAAGGAGAACGGCGCAAGTCAAGGTATCTGTATTTCAATCTGATATCTTCGGCTGTTTTGCAGTCGTCTACGATTTCAAAAGGCGGTGTCTGTGCCTTTGAGAGAACTCTCAAATCGTTTACTTCTATCTCGATATCGCCTGTTGCTATTTTGTCGGTTTTTGCGCTTCTTTCTTTTACAATACCTTTTGCACAGAGAACAAATTCAGAGCGGGCGGAAAATGCTTTTTCAAAAATCTCTTTGTCGGTATTATCGTTGAAAGCAAGTTGAACGATACCGCTTCTGTCACGCATGTCGATAAAAATAAGTTGTCCCAAATCACGCTGGCGCTGTACCCATCCGCAGACGGTTACTTCTTTTCCCACATCTTCAATACGCAAGTCAGAGCAGTAGTGAGTGCGCTTGAGTCCTGTCATAAATTCAGCCATTATGTACCTCCAAAGACGGTAATTCGTCTTTAATTTTTATCTGTAAAAAGTCACTTATGATACTTTCTTTATCAAGAGTGATTTCGTATTTATTGCCGTTTGACATATTCTTTATTTCGGCTTTGTTCTTTTGAAGTTCGTCGTCACCGATAACGATACTGTATTTTGCGCCGATTTTGTCGGCATATTTCATCTGGGGGCGAAGTCCTCTGCCGACTATGTCGAACTCACAAAAAATTCCTGCCGTACGCAAAACGCTTGCAAGTTCAAAAGCCTTTTTGTTAGCGTTGTCGCCCATAGATGCAAAGTAAATTTCGCAGGCTTCGGGTTTTTCAATTTCGATATTCTGGGCATCGAGCAAAAGCAAAAGTCTTTCGAGTCCGAGTCCGAAACCTAAAGAGGGCAACGGCTGACCGCCGAGTTCTTCGATAAGTCCGTCGTATCTTCCTCCGCCGCAAACCGTACTTTGTGCACCCAAATCGGTTGACACAAATTCAAAAACGGTTTTTGAATAATAATCAAGTCCGCGAACGATATTCGGGTTTACGGTATACTCTATCCCGTTTGTGTCGAGATAGGCTTTGACTTTTTCAAAATGCTCTTTGCAGTCATCACAGAGAAAATCAATTATCTTCGGTGCACCTTCGGCGATTTTTTTACAAATCGGTGACTTACAATCGAGAATTCTCATCGGATTTCGAGAGAGTCTTGAAAGACAGGTGTCGCACAGTTCGTCTTTGTATTTTTCAAAATAAACCTTCAACGCTTCGTGGTAATTTTTACGACATTCTTTACAGCCTATTGAGTTGATTTCGAGAGAAAGGTTTTTTACTCCCAAACGCTCAAAGATAGAACAAAGCATTGAGATTACTTCGGCATCGGCTGCCGGATTTTCCGCGCCGAAACACTCAACGCCGAACTGATGAAATTCACGAAGTCTTCCTGACTGGGGTTTTTCGTAGCGGTAGCAAGATAGAAAGTAATACGCTTTTATCGGCAACCCTTCGTTAGTAAGTGCGTTTTCCAAAACAGCACGGGCTGTACCCGCAGTCCCCTCGGGACGCAAGGTTATCATATCCCCGCCCTTTGTTTCGAAAGTATACATTTCCTTTTGAACTACATCGGTGGTTTCGCCGACTCCGCGTTCAAAAAGTTTTGTGTTCTCAAAAACAGGAGTGCGAATTTCTTTATATCCGAAATTTTTTGCCTCATCGGACAGGACTTTTTTGATAAACTGCCAGCGGTAACTTTCCTTTGGCAGAACATCCTGTGTTCCTTTGATACGCTTTGTAATAAGAGCCATTTATTTCATCCTTTCGGTGTTTTACATCATAATAGTATATTGTACCACAAACTTTCTTGAGAATAAAGACCTTAAAACAAGTTTTTAGTATTTAGTTTTTAGTTTTTAGAAAAAGTTAAAAATTCCAAACCAAAACTCCTAACTCCTCTCTCCTAACTCCTAACTCTGATTAAGTTTTTAGAAAAAAATCAGCCTTCGAAAAAGAAGGCTGAAATTTAATGTTTTTAATCATTCAGATAAAAAGAGTGGTTGCCGCATTTCGGGCAGATATTGTTACCCGAAAAAGGTGCAGAGTATCCGCATTTTATGCAAGTCGCTTTAGGTCCCTGCGGATTTGTTTTCACGGTTGCAGTTTGTTTTACTGCGGGTTTTCTTTGTTGCACGGGTTTAGCGGGTTTGCTCGCAAAAAGTTCTTTTTGCATAACCTCGCGGTTTCTTTCTTCAATGAGGGAAACGCGTTGTGCAATTTCATTTATATCCATTTCGACATTGGATATAGAATACATCACCTGTGCAATAGCAAAGAAAATAACAACACCCATAAAGCCGAGTACCAAAACACAAACCGCGTAAAGAATAAGTTCTTTTACGGCGAGGGTAACAAAAACCGCAATAACCGCTATTGCGAGAATGATACCCGAAATCTCTAAAAACTTCGGAAGTTTGTTTTTCATTTTA
>JAZLJE010000184.1:0-9290 GCA_045617705.1 Ruminococcus sp. | reverse complement strand
CACAACGGTATGAACCGTCTTGTAAAGCCCGACAAGAACGATATTCTTGAAAAGTTATCTATGGAAGCGGTTGTTGACCCGAATTACAAGCCTTTCGGCGACGGCCATTCCTGCGAAAAGATGAAAGAGATTATTGACAGATATTTTGATTAACCAATAATGGAGGTGCATATATGAATATCAGCGAAAAAACAAGCGTAAAACTTCACGCTGTACTTGTATGTGCATTAGTCGGTTTTCCTGTTCTTCGGGCCGGTTTGTTTACCGTTATCCGCAGTCTTGTTGTTTTGCCCGTAAGATTTGAAGTTGCATTTATTTACTGCATTCTTGTTTTAATAGTCTTTTTGCTGTTAAGATATTTTTTTCAAAGAATAGATTTGCGCGAATTAATCCCCTTTTTAATTATTCTTGCTTTGATAATTTATTCGTGGCTTTCAAATCCTTCTTACACGGATTATTATACTCGTGTTATAGGTGAGTATCTTTTAGGCGTTTGCGGATATATTGTTATCCGTACTATTGACGATACCGAACTTGTTTTGCGTTATTTGAGAATAAGCGCATTATTAATTTCCTTTTGTTCTTTTGCGGTTATAGGATATTCGCTTTCAAAAAATACATACAGCCAGTCGCTTGGTTATCATATCCTTCCCGCCGTTGTAATAAGTTTTGATGCATTGCTTGACAAAAATGCAAAATTCCGTATCCTGCATTTCATAAACTTTTTGTTTTCGTTTTTTATATGCTTTATGACCGGCGCAAGAGGACCGATTTTGGCTGTTGCGGTATTTATTTTACTTCGATTGCTTTTCGGATTCGGTTCGGATATAAAAAGACAGTTTGTTGTCATTTTGTTTGCGGTTCTGGTTATTATACTTTTATTTGCTTATTTCGATGAAATATATAATTTCTTTTCTGATACGGCACAAAGATTTAACCTTAGCATGAGAGTATTCAGAAAATTCGAAAACGGAGTTTTGTTTGATAACTCCGCACGAGAAAAATTCTATAATACTTCTGTGAATATTCTAAACTCTTCTACCTCGAATTTTGTTTTTGGTACAGGAATATGTAAAGACAGAATTCTACTTGCAGAGCAGTTTAATAACATTGACAATGTTTACGGCTACTATCCGCACAACCTTTTTGTTGAGTTGTTTTTGCAGTTCGGAGTGATTTTAGGCGCTTTGCTTTCTGTTTTTATCCTTTACATAATATTTAAAGGATTGTTTTCAAAAGTTGACAGAGAAGTCAAAAACTTCTTTTTGATTTTTATCGCCATTGGATTTATACCGCTGATGTTTTCAATGAGTTATGTTACAGAACTTTGGTTTTTCTGTATGATTGGCACAGGTGTAAACTGTATTGAAAACAACAGTTACCATAGCACTATTGCCAATACTGATTGACTCTTTTGAGAGGAGAAATATATGCGTTCTGAAAATGCTACAAGAAATGCTGTAGTCAGCGTCGGAGCAAGGTTGACAGAGCAGATACTTGCTTTTGTTTCCCGTACGGTATTTATTTGGTTTTTGTCAGTTGAGTACCTCGGTGTAACAAGCCTGTTTTCCAACATACTGAATGTATTAAATGTTGCTGAACTCGGCATTTCAATGGCAATAAATGTAGCACTTTACAAACCACTTGCCGATAATGACAAAGAAAAAGTTAAGGCGTATATGAAACTTTACAGGAAAGCCTATTTCTTTGTCGGACTTGCCGTTTTGGTTATCGGTGTAGTGCTTGTACCGTTCTTGCCTTATCTTATGAAGGGTACAACAGATGTTGTAAATGTTACCGTCATTTATCTTATCTATGTTGCAAAAAGCGTTTTGTCCTATTGGATATATGCTTACAAGAGGACTTTGCTTGAGGCAGACCAAAAAGGATATTATGTTAATCTTATTTCATATTCTTTAGTTTGCATTTTTAAAGTCATTCAAATCTTTTTGCTCTTTTTACTCAAAGAAACTCCCGAACTTTCTTTCTATATCTATTGCTTTAATGACCTTGTAGTTACTTTAGTCAATAATATAGTAATCTCGTTATTTGTTAATAAAAAATATCCGTATATTACAGAAAAATCGACTCTTGCATTGAAAAAAGAAGAAAAGAAAGAACTTGCCAAAAATGTTTACGGAGTTGCTTTGTATAAGATAAGTTCTACATTAAACAGTGCCGCTGATTCAATCATTATTTCTTCATTTATAGGAACGGTGGTACTCGGACTTTATTCAAACTATCTCATGATTGCTACCGCAGTAGTAACGATTTTGAATATGCTCTTTACCTCGATAACTTCAAGTGTAGGAAATCTGAATGTTACCGAAAGCGTTGAGAAAAAGCGTGAAATATTCAACAATCTTCATCTTATCGGTTTTTGGATAAACGGTTTTTGTATTATTTGTCTTTGGGTTTTGCTCAATCCTTTCCTCGTTTCAATATGGCTCGGTTCCGAATACAGATTAGGCGAACTTATCATTTTTACTATGTGTATGAATTACCTTGTCGACAGACTTATGGAAGCACCTTTGCGTTTTCGAAACGCCTGCGGACTTTATTGGCAAAGCAGGTACAGGGCTATTGCCGTTGTTTTTGTAAATGTAGCACTTTCCATTCTTGCCGTTACCGTTTTTGACCTCGGAATTCCCGGCATTTTACTTGCTACGATTATCTCGAGACTTACCGTTACTTTGTGGATTGATACAAACATCGTACATAAATATGTCTTGAAAACTTCACCGAAAAAGTATTATGTAAAATACTTTATGTCTTTGCTTCTTGTAATAGCAACCGGCGGGATAATAAAACTGATTTGTTACTTTATGCCCGAAGACAGTATCTTATTCTTTATGGTGCGTGTTGTGCTTTGCCTTATTATCCCCAATTTTTTGTGGTGGCTCATTTTTCACAAGACGCCGGAGTATGCGTACTTTATTAAACTGTTAAAAAATATGCTTTCTAAATTAAAGAAAATGTTCACAAAAAAGAAAGCAAAAAAATTATAATAAATATTATTTTGGAGGAAACAAAATGAAATATGCACTTATTGGTTGCGGAAGAATAGCAACAAACCACTTCACAGCAGCAAAAAACAATGACTTGGAAATAGTTGCTGTATGTGATATACTACATGAGAAGATGGAGTCAATACTTCAAAAACACAATCTTCAAGATGATACTTCTATCAAGCGATATTCTGACTACAAAAAGATGATAGAGGAAAACGAACTTGAACTTGTCAGTATTGCAACCGAAAGCGGTATTCACGCAGAAATTGCCCTTTACTGTATCGATAAAGGTTTGAATGTTATCATAGAAAAGCCTATGGCTATGAATATGGCAGATGCTGACGAAATCATCAAGCGTTCAAAAGAAAAAGGAGTCAAAGTTTGTGCTTGCCACCAAAATCGCTTTAACCTTGCAGTTCAAAAGGTTAAGAAGGCAATCGACGACGGCAGATTTGGCAAAATATCGCATGGTAATATAAATGTCCGTTGGAATAGAAATCAAGACTACTATGACCAGGCTCGTTGGCGTGGGACTTGGGCACAAGACGGCGGAGCGTTGATGAACCAGTGCATTCACGGTATTGACCTGTTAAGATGGCTTATGGGCAACGAAGTTGAAGAAGTTTACGGTGCAACAAGACAGCAGTTTCACGATTATCTTGAAGCAGAAGATATCGGTGTTGCTGTAGTTAAGTTCAAAAACGAGGCTGTTGCAACTATCGAAGGAACTACAAATGTATATCCGAAAAACCTTGAAGAAACTTTGTATCTCTTCGGCGAAAGCGGAACAATAAAACTCGGCGGTACATCAACAAACAATATTGATGTATGGCAGTTTGAAGATGAAAATGCCGAAGACGAAGAAGCAAGAGGACTTGAAGAAGTAACATCAAATGTCTATGGTAACGGACATTCAAGACTTTTTGCCGATGTTATTGATGCGATAAATAATGACAGACAGCCTTATGTAGATGCCGTAGCAGGCAGAAATGCCCTTGAAATGATTCTTGCAATTTATAAGAGTCAGAAAACAGGATTACCTGTAAAACTCCCGCTAACTGATTTTGCAAGCACGGATATGAAAGGCACTTTCGGAAAATAATCGGAGGATAATTATGGAAAAAATTCAACTTATGAATGTTGGTCGTCAACATCAAACTTACAGAGAAGAATATGAAAACGCTGTTATAAATGTGCTTCGAAGCGGACAGTATATCGGCGGTAAAGAAGTAGAAAGTTTTGAAAATGAATTTGCTCTTTATCACGGTGCAAAGTACGGCGTTTCCTGTGGTAACGGTACAGATGCATTGGTACTTGCTTTGCGTGCTTTCGGTATCGGCAAAGGCGACGAGGTTATCACGGTAGCATTTACATTTTTTGCTACCGCAGAGAGTATCGCCGCAGTAGGTGCAACTCCTGTTTTTGTAGATGTTGATGAAGACGATTACTGCATCAATCCCGATTTGATTGAAGAAAAAATCACGGATAAAACAAAGGCAATCGTCCCCGTGCATTTTTACGGTCACAGCGTAGATATGGATAAAATTAATGCTATCGCAAAGAAACATTCTTTAAAAGTAATCTGCGACTGTGCACAGTCGGCAGGTACTACATATAAAGGTTCAAAACAGAATATTTTGGGTGACGCTTCATGCTTTTCTTTCTTCCCGACAAAGAACTTAGGCTGTGACGGTGACGGCGGTATGGTGCTGACCGATGACGAAAAAATCGCAAAGGCGATAAGGTCATACAAAGTCCACGGTTCCGGCATAGACGGACTCTCCACTTTGCAGGATGAATATAAAAATAAAGGCGAAGAATTCCCCTCTGATATGCCTATAGGAATGAATAAATATTACAATTATCTCATAGGATATAATTCAAGGCTTGATGCTTTGCAGGCAGCACTTTTGAGAAAGAAACTTACTCATCTTGATGAGTTTGTAGAAGGCAGAAGAAACAACGCAAGGCTATATAACGAAGCACTGAAAGATACTTCATATATTACTCCTTGTGAGAGAGAATATACCGAGCATTCTTACTATCTTTATGTGTTAAAGCACGAGAATGCACAGGAGATTATGGAAAAACTTAAAGAAAAAGGAGTACCTTGCGGAACATATTATCCCGTACCGCTTCACTTGCAGGGGGCATTCTGGAATTTGGGTTATAAAGAGGGCAGTTTGCCTGTTACGGAAAAACTTGTTAAAACTACTTTTGCAATTCCTGTTTTCCCCGAACTTACCGACGAGGAAAGAAACTATATTATCAATGCACTTTTAGAATGTGAGTGAAAACATTTTGAAAAATTATATGTTTGACATCGTAATTATCGGTGCGGGTGTATCCGGTTGTTCGGTTGCGAGAGAGTTGTCAAAATATAAATTGAATATAGCCGTTTTGGAAAAGAATGAGGACGTATGCACGGGAACATCAAAAGCAAATTCCGGCATTGTTCACGCAGGCTTTGACGCAGAGCCTGACAGCCTTATGGCAAAACTCAATGTCAAAGGCAATGCGATGATGGATAAACTTTCAAAGGACCTTGACTTTGATTTTCAAAGGATAGGTTCTCTTGTTGTTTGTAACTCGCAAGGTGATACACAGATTTTATATAAACTCAAAGAACAGGGCGAGAAAAACGGCGTAAAAGGACTTCAAATATTAGATAGAGAAGAACTCTTTTCTCTTGAGCCGAATTTGGCAGACAATTCGCAGTTGGCACTTTTTGCACCAAGCGGGGGTATAGTCTGCCCATTTTCTTTTAATATCGCTTTGGCGGAGAATGCTTTTGAAAACGGTGTACAGTTCTTTTTCAATACACCCGTTGACTCTGTATCAAAAGATGAAAACGGCTATGAGATAAAATCAAACGACAAAACATTTTCTACAAAATGTGTTGTAAATGCAGCGGGTGTTTATGCCGATGTTATTCACAATATGATATCGGATGAAAGAATAGAGATAATACCGAGAAAAGGCGAGTATATGCTCCTTGATAAATCTGAAAACGGCTATGTAAAACATACGGTTTTCACGCTACCGAGTAAATACGGAAAAGGCGTTCTTGTTTCACCGACTACTCACGGGAATATTATTGTCGGGCCGACGGCAAACGATATAGACGACAAAGAGTATACCGACACAACGGCGGAAGGGTTGAAAGAAGTCAGAACAAAGGCAAACGCTATGATGAAAAATCTGCCTTTGAATAAGGTAATAACTTCTTTTGCAGGAATACGAGCGCACGAAAAACGCCACGATTTTCGAATAGAAGAAGTCAAGGGTGCGCCTTTGTTTTTTGATTGCGCAGCGATTGAGTCCCCCGGACTTTCATCTGCTCCTGCGATAGGTGAGTATCTTTGCAATATGATATGCAAAAAACTAAATCCCGAAAAGAAAGATAATTTCATTTCAAAACGAAAAGGAATACTAAATCCGTTTACACTTTCAAAAGAAGAATTTTCAGCCCTGGTCAAAGAAAAACCCGAATATGGCAAAGTGGTTTGCCGTTGTGAAAGCGTTACAGAAGGTCAGATTATCGACGCGATAAAAAGACCTTTGGGCGCTAAAACGATTGACGGGATAAAGCGCAGAACAAGAGCAGGTTTAGGCAGATGCCAAAGCGGTTTTTGTTTGCCGAAAACCCTTGAGATTTTGTCAAGAGAAACGGGAATGGAAATCACAGAAATAGATAAGTGCGGAGAAAACTCCGAATTTTTGCAAGACTGATACCAAAGAGGAGTATCTATGGACAGAGAGTATGACATTGTCATAATCGGCGGAGGGCCTGCGGGACTTGCGGCAGCCGTATCTGCTTTTGACGAGGGTGAAAAAAATATAGTTATTATAGAGCGCAGCGAACAACTCGGCGGAATACTCAACCAGTGTATTCACAACGGTTTCGGACTTCATACTTTCAAGGAAGAATTGACAGGTCCCGAGTATGCCGCACGCTTTGAAAACGAAGTGAAAAAGAGAAATATCGACTGTCTTTTAAATACTATGGTGCTTGATATTTCGTCTGATAAAGTCATTACCGCAATCAATAAAGATGACGGTATGTTTTCGATAAAAGCAAAGGCAGTCGTACTTTGTATGGGTTGCCGTGAGCGCCCAAGAGGTGCTTTGAATATTCCGGGGGCAAGACCTGCGGGAATATACAGCGCAGGCACAGCCCAAAAACTTATTAACATCAGCGGAATGAAAGTCGGCAAAGAAATCGTCATTCTCGGTAGCGGGGATATCGGACTGATTATGGCAAGACGCCTGACTTTAGAAGGTGCAAAAGTCAAGGCTGTTGTTGAACTTATGCCGTATTCCGGCGGACTTAAAAGGAATATTGTTCAATGCCTTGATGATTATTCAATACCGCTTTTGCTGTCGCATACGATAACAAAAATCAACGGCAAAAACCGAGTCGAGTCTGTTATCGTTTCAGAAGTTGACGAAAACAGAAGACCGATAAAGGGTACTGAAACGGAATATAAATGCGACACCCTGCTTTTATCTGTCGGCTTACTGCCCGAAAACGAGTTGAGCAAAAAAGCAGGCGTAAGTATCAACAATATCACAGGCGGGCCTGTTGTAACGCAGGAGTTTGAGACCAATATTGACGGTGTGTTTGCGTGCGGAAATGTTTTGCATGTTCACGACCTTGTTGACTTTGTCAGCGAAGAAGCATCGGACGCGGGTAAAAATGCCGCCTTCTATGTTAAAAACAATGATAGAAAAAAGGGAAAGACAATCAGCGTAAAAGCCGAAAACGGAGTGCGGTATGCAGTACCGAATACGATTGACAGTAATTTAAAAAGTGATATAAAACTTCGTTTTCGTGTTGATAATATTTACAAGAATGTGTATATAAAAGTAACCGCAGGCGACAAAGAACTGATAAAGCGTAAGAAAATGATTGTTGCCCCGGGCGAAATGGAAACACTGGTATTGAAAAAGGAAATGATAAGCGACAACACGGATATTGATAGTATTGTTGTCAGTTTGGAAAGATAAAGAAGGGGATTTTGTGAAAACCCAAAAGTTAATATGTATCGGTTGTCCTATGGGCTGTGACCTTACTGTTACTGTAGACGGTGATAATATCAATGTTACGGGAAACACCTGCAAGCGTGGCGAAGATTACGCTAAAAAAGAGGTCACAAAACCGAAAAGAGTGCTCACTTCAAGCATAAAAGTTGAAGGCGGAGAGTACCCCGTTGTATCGGTTAGGACAAACTGCGATATAGATAAGGACAAACTCTTTGAGTGTATGAAAGTCATCAAAGAAACTACGGTAAAAGCGCCTGTTAAAATCGGGGATGTGCTGATAAAAAATATCCTCAACACATCGGCTGATATAATAGCGACAAAAGATATAAATAAAGTGCAGGAGGGGGAAATATGAGCGAAAATTATAAGGTAGACAAAACTGCAATCATAGGCGAAAATGTGAAAATCGGAGACGGAACGCGAATTTGGCAATTTTCTAATATTATGAGTGGTGTCGAAATAGGTGAAAACTGCAATATCGGACAGAACGCTTTTATCGAAACAGGCGTAAAAATCGGCAATAATGTTACTGTTAAAAATAACATAGCATTATATAACGGTGTTACTTGTGAAGATAAAGTTTTTTTAGGACCTAACTGCGTTTTTACGAATGTTCTTAACCCTCGCAGTTTTGTTCCTCGAAAAAATGAGTTTTTGAAAACAACGATAAAAGAAGGGGCAACTATCGGAGCAAATGCAACGATAATCTGCGGTCACGATATCGGAAGGTTCGCCTTTGTCGGCGCAGGTTCTGTTATTACCAAAGAAGTTCCCGACTATACTTTGGTTGTCGGAAATCCCGCACGAAAGATAGGCTATGTCTGCGAATGCGGTGAACGAATTTTCCCCGATGAAAACAGTACATACGAGTGTCCCCGTTGCCACAAAAAGTATAAGGAAAGCAAAAACACTCTAATTGAGATTTGATTTGCGAATAGCAAAAGCACTTGTGAAAACAAGTGCTTTTTGCTTTTTTACGGCGCAAACTCGGCACAGTCGCCTTCAAATCCCTTCACTCCAACTTTGACTGTATAAGAATATCGGGGAGATACCCAAAAGGTATCTCGCCGATATTATGGTCGGAGTGAAGTATGCTCTACTAAACAGATGAATTGATTTCGTCTTGTGTCATTGTGGTAGCAGAAAAGTATCTTCAACGCTCTCCCTAAAAATGATTCACCGAATCATTTTTACCTTCGTTTCTTCGCACGGCTTGAAACTCGGCACAGTCGC
>JAZLJE010000183.1:0-7871 GCA_045617705.1 Ruminococcus sp. | reverse complement strand
TGACCCAAGCGGTAGAAACGAAGTAATAAAGACGATAAAAAGGCTCAACAAAGAAAGCGGTATCACCGTTGTTTTGATAACTCATTTTATGGAAGAAGCCGTAAACGCGGACAAAGTTTTTGTTATGGACGGCGGAAAAATACTTTGTAGCGGTAATCCGTATGAAGTCTTTTCACAGGTGGAACTCTTAAAAAAACGCCGACTTGATGTTCCTGTTGCTACTCAACTTTGCTACAAATTGCGTGCCTGCGGTGTAGATATCAAAAGCCTTCCGCTGACAAATGAAGAGTGTATCTCTCTGTTATCGGAGGTGCTGAAATGAGTATATTACGCACCGAAAATCTGACTTTACTGTATTCTGCGAAAACGCCGTTTGAACATATCGGCGTTGATAATATTTCCATAGAAATAGAAAAAGGCGACTTTGTCGGCATTATCGGACACACAGGCTCGGGCAAATCGAGTTTTACCCAAATGCTCAACGGACTTATTAAGCCGACTTCGGGAAAAGTGTATCTCGACGGCGAAGATATCTGGCAGGATCCAAGAAAAATCCGAGATGTCCGTTTCAAAGTCGGACTTGTTTTCCAGTATCCCGAATATCAGTTATTTGAAGAAACTGTATATAAAGATATCGCATTCGGACCGACCAATATGGGACTTTCCGAAAGCGAGATAAAAGAAAGGGTGTATTCATCCTGCAAGTTTGTCGGTCTTGATGAGTCACTCCTTTCAAAATCGCCGTTTGATTTGTCGGGCGGTGAAAAACGCCGTGTTGCAATAGCAGGCGTTATCGCAATGGACCCCGAAATTCTTATCATGGACGAGCCTACCGCCGGACTTGACCCGATGGGACGCGACCTGATTATGTCCCAACTTTCGGCTTATCACCGAAAGAGAAACAACACGGTTATTCTTGTTTCACATTCAATGGAGGATGTTGCCCAAAATTGCGACAAAGTCCTCGTTATGAATAAATCAAAATGTGCTGTGTTTGACACCACAAAAAATGTTTTTTCAAACAGCGAACTTCTTTACAGTGTCGGGCTGAAAACTCCCTGTGTAACCGAGATTACACAATCTTTGAAAGAAAAAGGCTTTTCCTTGCCTTGTGGTATTCTCAATGTTGAAGATGCCGTATTCGAGATAACGGAGTTGCTCAAAAGGGAGGGAAAACTATGATGCGAGATGTAACTCTCGGTCAGTATTTCCCTGCAAAATCCGTTTTGCACAGTATGGACCCGAGAGCAAAAATCCTTTCCCTTATTGCGTATATAGTGCTGATTTTCTGCACATTTAATTATTTTGCACTTTTGCTTACCGCCTTGTCGGTAATTTGCATAGTACTTTTGAGTAAGGTACCTTTCAAAATGTACCTGAAAAGCCTGAAAGTAATTATCATAGTTATCGTAATTACTTCGCTTTTGAACCTGTTTTACGGTAGCGGTGAGCCTATCGTTCAGTTTTGGATATTTAAAATCACATGGCAGGGCATCAACAACGCCGTCTTTGTCTGTGTGAGGATAGTATCTTTGATTATGGTAAGTTCGGTTTTGACTTTCACAACTTCGCCTACCGACTTAACAGACGCTCTTGAAAGGCTATTAAAACCTTTGACGGTATTTCATATCAAAGTCCACGAAATTGCAATGATGATGACGATAGCACTTCGTTTTGTGCCGACCTTGCTCGAAGAAACCGACAAGATTATGTCCGCACAGAAAGCCCGCGGTGCCGATATGGAAAGCGGAAGTTTAAGCAAAAGAGTAAAGGCGTTAATACCCGTTTTGGTACCTCTGTTTGTATCCGCTTTCAGGCGTGCCTATGATTTAGCGGTTGCTATGGAATGTCGCTGTTATCAAGGCGGTAACGGAAGAACCCGAATGAAGCAACTTCATATTCAAAAATCTGATATAATTTGTATGTCGTTTGTACTGCTCATTATTATAGGGGTGGTTTTATGCAATGTGTTTCTTCCGCCGGTCCCAAGGTAAGAAACCTGAAATTTACAATACAATATGACGGAAAAACTCTCCACGGATGGCAGATACAGAAAAATGCCGTAACCGTGCAGGAACTTTTCCAAAACGCTCTTTTTTCCGTTATCGGCGATATTCCCGATATAAAGGGTTGTTCCCGCACCGACTCTGGAGTACACGCAAATATGTACTGTATAAGTATGAAAACCGAGCATCCGATTGAGTGTGAAAGACTCCGCTTGGCACTTAACAGATATTTGCCGAAAACGATAGTTGTGCTGTCTGTCGAAGAAGTGGATATTGATTTTCACGCCCGCTACAGTTGCCTTGGAAAAGAGTATGTCTACAAGGTCTGGAACTCAAAAACCCGCAACCCTTTTTTAGAAGTCTATGCCTTGCACTACAGATACGAAATTGATGAAAAAATGCTGAACAATTGTGCACAGGCATTTGTCGGTAAACACGATTTTACATCATTTTGCACTCTCGATAATCGCGAAAAAGGCGATTTTGTCAGAGAAATAAAGTATTTCAAAGTCGAGCGTGACGGCGATTTGGTGACATTCACCGTTGCAGCAGACGGCTTTTTGTACAATATGGTACGGATTATGGTCGGAACTTTGCTGAAAATCCAGCAGGGCAAACTCGACAAAGATTCCATACCGAAAATTTTAGAAGAAAAAAACAGAAAATCTGCCGGTCCTACTGCACCGGCTCACGGACTTTACCTTAACAAGGTATTTTATTAACGGTGGCTTATGAACGAAAAAGATAATTTTGATGTTGAACTTCAAGAACAACAGAATATTGACGCAGATGATGAGATAAAAGAACGCCCGCGCCTTACAAAAAAGGAACGCGTAGAAATTCTCAAAAAAGAGAGAAAACAGGCAAAACATCTTCAAAAACAACAGCAAAAATCTCTGAAAAAATCTCAAAAGCAAGAGAAAAAAAGAGAAGTTTTAAGTTATGAAGATATGCCTCTTTCTTCCCGTGAGGAACTCGTCGGCAAGATAAAGACAAAGAAGAAATTAGGAAAGAAAAAAGTCATCTTAATTATCGCGATTGTCGTACTTCTTGCTTTGCTTGTCTTCCTTTTTTCAATAAGGGACTCTTTGACATTCGATAATATCCGTAACTTTGTTGTCTACGGAATATTCAATTCTTCAAGCGAAGAGCGTTTTCCTGTGAATATACAGGGTGCGTCAGTCGAAAACGGCAATTTCACCCGAATGGAAAAGTGCCTTGCATTTTCTTCCGATACATCTTTTTCTACATACAATAACTACGGAAAATGTCTGTATACTTCGCAGATAAGTTTTTCCCGTCCGATTTTAGTCGCAAAGAAAACAAAATCTTTGATATACAACCTCGGCGGAAAAGGCTTTACAATAAACTCACTTGATGAAAATTTATACAACGGCACTACCGAAAACGATATTATCGTAGCGGATATAGTTGACAACGGAACTTATGCCGTTGTCACTGCCTGTGACGGCTATCTGTCAAAGATTTTTGTATATAATGAGAACAACGAGCAAATATTTGCATATTCGTTTGCAGATTATTACATAACTTCGGTTTCTCTTGATTCATCAGGTAAAAAGGCTGTATTGTCCGGATTGTCTGCACTCGACGGCGGTGAAATTTCTTCTGTCTATGTACTCGACTTTGCACAGCAAGACCCAATAGTGTTCAAAGAATTTACCAATAATATCATTTACAATGTAAGATTTTTGAGTAATGACCGTTGTTCGATAATAGGCAATACCGCCTGTTATTCGCTGAAAGTAAGCAGTAGTGAATTTACCGAGTATTCATACGAGTCAAAAATTCTGACCGCCTTTGATGTAAATGATGATACCGATACATATACAGTATCTTTGTCGCGAAGCGGTGACTCACGAAATTGCGACATAGTATGCTTTAGTCAAGACGGCAAAGTCACAAATACGATAGAAACCGATTTGCAGGTTGTCTCAATGTCAACATATAAAAATCGTATAGCCTTGCTCTCAAACGACAATATTTATTTGTATAACAAAAACGGTAATCTTTTATCCGAAAAAGAGGGCGGGGTAGACCCCCACGCGATTGTTCTGTATGATACAAATTCCGTTTATGTACTCAAAGTCAGCGAGATAGCGCGACTCGATTTGTGAGGAATATATGATTTATGATATTTTAGTTGTTCTGATAATAATTATCGCAGTAATAATCGGTGCGAAAAAGGGTGCCGCAAAAACTCTCTTTTCTTTGCTCTCAACGGTGTTATCCGTGTTCCTTTCTTCGTGGCTCGGTAATCTGCTCGCAGAATTTTTCTACAATTCGCTGATAAAAAATTCGATAATCGACTCTGTGTCAAATACTTTTTCTGTTGAGACGGCAGAAAATATTGCAGACTCCGTAAAGAAAACGGTAGAAAATTTACCTTCCTTTGCAAAGGCACTTGTTTCGATGTCGGGTAATAATATAGCAGACAACATAACGCAGGCGATAAAGTCAGCACCTAAGAACGCCGCAAACGCTGTTGAAAGTACAATCGCTCCGATTATCATTTCAATGATATCTTTCTTCTTAACGATTATTCTTTTCTTTATCATTTTATTTCTTTTGAGGAAAATTATCTTTGCTTTGATATTAAAGATATTTAATCTTCCCGTGTTGAGCACTATCAACAGATTTTTCGGCGCAATACTGGGAATATTCAACGGATGTTTGGTCGTTTTTTTCCTTTCTTATTTGTTAAAACTCATTATCCCGTATTTAGGAAATCCGCCATTTCCGCTTGATGAAACAACAATTTACAGTTCGTACATATTTTATCAGTTTTATAGTGGTAATATATTTACATACATTACAAATTTATTTAAGGGTAGCAGATAGGTAGTATTATGAAAAAAAGAGTTCACGCACCAAATGAAGAATTGATGACGAATACTTTCACCATTCCGAATGTACTGTCGTTTTTGCGCATAGTCTTAATTACACCGTTTGTTGTGTTGTTCCTTATGGAAGATTATGTAGCGGCGGCTTGCATTATCGTCGTATCGGGACTTACCGATTGTTTTGACGGTATGATAGCAAGAAAGTTGCACCAAGAGTCGGAACTCGGAAAAGTTTTAGACCCCCTTGCCGACAAACTGACACTTCTTGCTGTCGGAGTATGCTTGATTTTTATTGAGCCGTTTGTTTTACCGCTGATGATAGTGTTAGTCTTAAAAGACCTGTTAATGCTGATAGGTGGTTCAATAATAATAAAAAAGGGAATAATCCCTCCGAAATCAAAGTGGTACGGCAAATTGGGAACAGTGCTGTTTTATGTAACTGTTTCGGTGATTGTCGGGATGAAGATTTTTAATTATGTAAATATCACGATATCAGTTATTTTGCTTTCGCTTACCGTTGCCGTAATGGTTTTTGCTTTGGTAATGTATATCATAACTTTCTCTAAACTTATGAAAAACTATAACGATGAGCAGAACAACACTTCAAAGCCCACAGCACAAGTTTCAAAAAACAAGTAATAATTTTTAGGAGATAATATATGCTTTGTTCAAAATGCGGAAAAAGACCCGCAGTAGTTTTTGTATCAACCAATAAAGAAGACGACAAGCCAAAAGGCTATTGCCTTGTATGTGCCAAAGAGTTAGGCATCAAGCCTGTCGAAGACTTGATGAAGAAAATGGGCATTTCACCCGACGAATTAGAGTCTGTGCAAGAGCAAATGGACTCTATTATGGAGAATATGGGTGATATGAATGTCGGCGATTTAGCCGAACTTGCAAATTCCATAGACCCGTCCGAAATAGCAGAAACTCTGACACCCGACGAAAACGGTGACGACGACTCCTTTTCACCGGGCGGTGCACCGTCTTTTCCGAATTTCTTTAATATGTTCGGCGGACAGAATAAAAATGCCGAAAATACCGACACAACTTCCACCGAGAAGAAGGGCAAAGAGAAAAAGCAGAAGAAAAACCGAAAGCACATTTCCCTTTATTGCTACGACCTTACAAAAAAGGCACGCGAAGGCAAAACCGACCGTGTTGTCGGAAGGGATAAAGAGATTGAGCGTGTTATTCAGATTTTATCACGAAGGACAAAGAACAACCCCTGTCTTATCGGCGAGCCGGGTGTAGGTAAAACCGCTATCGCCGAAGGTCTTGCTCTGCGAATTGCACAGGGCAAAGTACCCCAGCGTTTGAAAAATAAAGAAATCCAACTTCTCGATTTGACCGCACTTATCGCAGGAACGCAGTTTAGAGGTCAGTTTGAAAGCAGAATAAAAGGACTTACCGCCGAAGTAAAAGAAGCGGGCAACATCATTCTCTTTATCGACGAGGTGCATAACCTTGTCGGTACAGGCGACGCCGAAGGCACAATGAATGCAGCAAATATTCTAAAGCCTGCTTTGTCCCGCGGCGAAATACAGGTTATCGGTGCTACAACTTTCAACGAATACAGAAAGTATATTGAGAAAGACTCCGCACTTGAACGCCGTTTCCAGCCCGTTACCGTAACTGAGCCGAGTATTCTCGATACAATCGACATTTTGTCGGGTGTTAAAGAGTATTACGAAAACCACCACAGAGTAAAAGTTTCCGAAGATATCGTGCGAAAAGCCGCAGTTTTCTCCGAAAGATATATCACCGACAGATTTTTGCCCGACAAGGCTATCGACCTTTTGGATGAAGCCTGTGCCTGTGCCGCACTTCGAAACAATAACCTCGAAGAATACGACACCCTCACCGAAGCAAAAGAAAAATTAAGTGAGCAAAAGGAAGAAGAGGAAACAAAAGAAGAAGTCGATTTCGAGAAAGTCGCAAAGATAAAAAGCGAACTTGCCATAGTCGAAGAAAAACTTTCAAAAATCGATGTCGATACCCTGACTGCCGATGTCACCGAAGTTGACCTTGCAAAGGTAATCGAACTTTGGACAGGTATTCCGCAGTCAAGAGTAAGAGAAAACGAACTTTTGAAAATGCAGGGAATAGAAGACTCTTTGAAAAAGAAGATTATAGGTCAGGACGAGGCTGTTGACGCTCTCGCTAAAGCGATAAAACGCAGCAGAGTGCAGATATCCCCGCGCAGAAGACCTGCGTCGTTCATATTTGTTGGACCGACAGGCGTCGGCAAAACCGAACTTGTTAAGGTGCTTTCACTCGAACTTTTCGATACCCCCGAAACACTGATAAGACTTGATATGTCCGAGTTTATGGAGAAGCACTCCGTCTCGAAAATTATCGGTTCACCTCCCGGATATGTCGGCTATGACGAAGCAGGACAGGTAACCGAAAAAGTAAGACGCAGACCGTATTCCGTATTGCTCTTTGACGAGATAGAAAAAGCCCATCCCGATGTTATGAACATCCTTTTGCAAATCCTTGACGAGGGTAAACTCACCGATGCCCACGGCAGAACTGTCGATTTCTCGAATACCGTAATAGTAATGACATCTAACGCAGGCTCGAATAAATACGAAAACTCTTTGGGCTTCGGAAAATCAAGTGACGAAATCGAACACGACAGAGTTATGAAAGCCTTGTCCGAATTCTTGCGTCCCGAGTTTATCGCAAGAGTCGACGAAGTTATTGTGTTCAAGAGTTTGACAAATGAAGATTATACAAAGATTGCCGACCTTATGCTTTCCGAATATGTCGACACATTAAAGGAAAAAGGCATTGTATTTAAGTATACAAAAACCGCCTGCAAATATCTTGCCGATAAATCCTGCAACGGTAAATCAGGTGCAACAGATTTGCGAAACCTCATCCGAAAAGAAGTCGAAGATAAAATTACCGAAGAACTGATAAAAGCGGGCGAGGGCGGTATTTCCGGCATCTCCGTTACAGCAAAGAAAGATGCAATAGTTTTAGAAACAATATAAAT
>JAZLJE010000182.1:0-4505 GCA_045617705.1 Ruminococcus sp. | reverse complement strand
ATCCGAAATGTCGTATAGTGGACTCTTTTAATGCACGGGAACGCAAGTATGAAAGAGCATTTTCGCCCTCTTTTGTATAAAGTCGAGCGTAGAAAAACCTTGCTGCCTCACGGTTTGCTTCAAAAACTCTTGTTCGCATTTTCGACAACGAGTCGTCGAAAGTATCTTCGGGCATCGTCATACCTGCTCTTTGAGCAAGGAACTTCACCGCTTCGATATAATCAAGGTTTTCAATCTTCATAATAAAGGTGATAACATCACCGCCGACACCGCATCCAAAGCAGTAGAAAGAGCCGTTTTCGGTGTATATATTAAAAGAAGGTGTTTTTTCACCGTGGAAGGGGCAAAGTCCGACAAGGTTACGGCCACGGCGTTTGAGCGTCATATAGCCCGATGCTATATCGGACAAATCGTTACGGTATTTTACTTCGCTGATAAAATCATCCGACAGTCGCATACTTCTCCCTCCTACATAAAAAAACTAAAACCATTTATATATACACTTTTATTTATAATATCCCTTTATTTTTTGCAAAATTTTTGAAATTATTGCTAAATTTCAAAAAATTCCTTGCTTTTTTCAATTACTTTCAGTTCTCCTGCCGAAAGTTCGGAAAGTTTTGCACAGAGTTCTTTTTTGCTGTCGACAGGAATATGAAAAGTCAATTTCACATTATCAAGAAAATCGGCACTATCTACAGAGCCGTACTGTGAAATTACCGACGGAATTTTTCCGTACTGAGTATATGAACAATCAAGAGTGCATACAAGACACTCGGTCATTTTTTTCATTCCGGCATTTTCTACTGCGAGTTTTGCAGATGTTGAATATGCTCTGACAAGTCCGCCAGTGCCCAATAAAGTTCCGCCGAAATACCTTGTTACTACAATAACTGCGTCGGTAATACCTCTTTTTTTCAGAACATCAAGGACAGGCATACCTGCTGTACCGCCCGGTTCTCCGTCATCGCTGTATCGGCTCAACCGGTTTTCTCGCAAAATATAGGCGTAGACATTATGCCTTGCATCCCAATGCTTTGTACGAATTTCGCTCAAAAAATCAAGCGCTTGTTGTTCTGTTTTTATCGGCTTTGCATAGGCAATAAAACGCGAGTGTTTCTCAACAATTTCGTGTGATGCAAAGTCTTTGAGCGTGATATAAGAATTCATAATTTATCCTCATATATAAAAATTGAGGCGGTACAAAAGTACCGCCAAAAAATCTTATTTTTCTTCAATACCGAAACGCTTTTTAAATCTGTCAACACGACCGCCGGTATCAACCAATTTCTGCTTGCCTGTGAAGAAAGGATGGCATTTTGAACAAATTTCAACTCTGATATCTTTCTTTGTTGAGCCTGTTTCGATGACATTACCACAAGCGCAGGTAATGGTGGTCTGCTCATAGTTCGGATGTATTTTTTCTTTCATTGAGTTCACCTCTTTCACTATTATCCGTAGTATAACAAATGGATTATACTATATATCAAAACAAAATGCAAGTCTTTTTTTATAAATTATCCTCGGTTTGACAAATATAATACATATTCATCCAAAGTCATATTGTAAGAACGCATTGTTTTTGCGTGGTCTATCCCGACATATCGAAATAGAGACGGTGAAAATTTCCTGCCCCCTGTGTTCTCTGTGTTCGGATATCTCAAAACAAAGCCGTAGTTGACACAGTTTTTCATAATCCAGTGGTATTCTTCTGTTTTTTCGAAATTTTCATCGGAATTCGAAGTAAATTCAACAATAAGTCCTGTCTGTTGTTCGCACTCGCCCTCTTTTGGAATAGTCTTTTTTACATAGGACTCTGCTTTTACAACTGACGCTTTACTGCTTTCTTTATACTTTTGCACAGCGGTTGCATAAATTTCTTTTTGTTCTTCAAAAGAAATATAGCCATTGACAACTTTCAAAGAAAGTCCCTCATTTTTTGCATCAAAGAGCAAATCTTCAAGATGATATTTCATTAGCGGAGAAATCTTTATGCCGTTAAAATCAACTAATTCGGGGACAAAGTCCTCATCTTCGGGGGAAGCGGAATTGACAACTTTGAGAAGTTTTGCATTGAAATTGTCTATTTCTTCCTGTATTTGTGCTGAATTATCGGTTGCTATACTCTCGGTTTTGTACTTCGCTTTATACGACTTATACCCGAAAAATATACCGATAACAAGCACGGCTATCATAATCACGGGGAGCAAAAATAGTATCGCCTTTTGATACAAAAGAGAGTTTTCAGCCTTTCTCTTTTCATTCTCGATGGCTCCCCTATTGATTTTATAATTATTATTTTTTTTCAAAAGGAAAGCCCTCCGTGAAAATTATTTTATAACCTTTGTTTCGATTTCTTCGACTGCACGAGCGATAAAGTCATCAAGCGACATCGCACCGATATCGCCTTCTTTACGCTCACGGACAGATACTGTATTGTTTTCAATATCTTTGTCACCGACTACTATCATATAAGGTACTTTAGTAAGTTGGGCTTCTCTGATTTTGTAGCCTATCTTCTCGCTTCTGTCGTCAACTTCGACACGCATACCTTTTTCTTCGAGTGCATTCTTAATCTTTTCGGCATAGTCAAAATGACGGTCGGCAATCGGAAGCACTTTTACCTGAACTGGTGCTAACCACATTGGGAACGCGCCTGCATACTTTTCGATAAGCAAAGCAAGAGTTCTCTCGTAACAACCGATAGAAGTTCTGTGGATAATATAGGGATTTTTCTTTGTGCCGTCTTTGTCGACATATTCCATACCGAAACGCTCTGCGAGCATCTGGTCAACCTGGATGGTAATAAGAGTGTCTTCTTTACCGAAAACATTCTTAATCTGGATATCGAGTTTCGGGCCGTAGAATGCAGCCTCACCGATACCGATTTTGTACGGAATTTCGAGGTTATCGAGGATACGTTTCATAATGCCCTGTGCTTCGTCCCACTGTTCCTCTGTGCCGATATACTTTTCTCTGTCATCGGGGTCCCACTGGGAAAATCTGTATGATACATCTTCGTAAAGTCCCAAAGTTTTCAAGAAATAAATAGCAAGTTCAAGACAATGTTTGAATTCGCCTTCGAGTTGGTCGGGAGTACACATCAAATGTCCTTCGGAGATAGTAAACTGACGGACACGGATAAGTCCGTGCATCTCGCCACTTGCTTCGTTTCTGAACAAAGTTGATGTTTCATTAAGCCTCATCGGTAAATCTCTGTATGACCTACCACGATTTAAGAACACCTGATACTGGAAAGGACATGTCATCGGACGCAAAGCATAGACTTCTTCGTCTTTTTCTTCGTCACCGAGTACGAACATACCGTCTTGGTAATGCCCCCAGTGTCCGCTGATTTTATACAAATCCGATTTTGCCATAAACGGAGTTTTTGTCAGTTGCCAACCGTTTTTCTGCTCAACATCTTCAACAAAACGCTGTAACAGTTGGATAATTCGAGCACCTTTCGGAAGCATTATCGGCAAACCCTGACCGATATAATCAACGGTTGTGAAAAGTTCAAGTTCTCTGCCGAGTTTGTTGTGGTCACGCTTTAAGGCTTCTTCCTGCATTACAAGGTATTCTTCAAGCATAGAGGCTTTCGGGAAAGAGATACCGTATACACGGCAAAGTTGATGATTTTTGCTGTCGCCACGCCAATAAGCACCGGTGCAGTTAGTAAGTTTTATAGCCTTGACGGGTGAAACGGACATAAGGTGAGGTCCTGCACAAAGGTCGGTAAATTCTGCCTGCTTGTAAAAACTTATCGGCTCGCCTTTGTCGGCGTGTTCGCTTGCAAGTTCGACTTTATACGGCTCATCCATACTTTCTAAAAGTTCTATTGCTTTTTGAGGTTCTAGTTCAAAGCGCTCAAGTTCAATACCCGACTTTACGATATTTTTCATTTCTGCTTCGATTTTTTCGATATCTTCTGCAGAAAAAGGTTTCTCTACATCAAAATCATAGTAAAAGCCGTCATCAATAGCGGGACCTATCGCAAACTTTGCACTCGGGAAAAGGCGTTTTACCGCTTGAGCCAAAATGTGTGATGTTGTGTGCCAAAAAGCCTTTTTGCCCAAATCATCATCAAAAGTAAGCAATTCGACTTTTGCATCCTCTGTAATGGAAGTTCTCAAATCACAGACTTTGCCGTCAATCAAAGCGGCGCATACGGACTTGTAAAGTCCCATTCCTATTGATTTTGCGATTTCTGCGGGAGTAATATTTTCTTCAAATTCTTTTACTACTCCGCCTTTTAATTCAATCTTAATCATAATATACCTCTTTATAAAAAAATTTTGAAAACAAATAAAAAGCCCGATAATTCCAAAATAGAATTATCGGGACGACTTACTAAATCGTGGTTCCACCCAACTTCGGTATAAACCCTCAAAACCTTAACGCGGTGAACGTCGCTCCATTTCCTGAGCAATCTCAAAGGCGGTAACCGAATAAGAGCAATATCGCAATTCCAGCATAAAGCGACTCTCTGAAAAAGCCGAATA
>JAZLJE010000181.1:0-11672 GCA_045617705.1 Ruminococcus sp. | reverse complement strand
GTACAAGGAAGGTGATATCGCTCTTTTTGAGGTTGGTTGTAACAAGAGGTCCGATTTCGTTGACAATCTGGACCAAATCGGTAATAGATGCTTTTTCACGCAAATCTTTGAGTATTGTTTCGATAAATTTTCTCTGGCGTTTTGTTCTGTCCCAGTCATCGCCGGAGAAGGTGTATTCGGGATTACCGCCGAGGGCAACTTCGCCTCTGTCACGAGCATACCAAAGAGCCTGGTAGCCGTCTAACTGGACTTTTTGTATTTCCTTTGACGGGTCATAATCCAAAAATTGAGTATCGCCTATCTGGTCGTTTACATCAATCTGTGCGTTGATGTATTTTATCTCGTCAAGAGTAAGTTCAATATTAACTCCGCCGAGAATTTTTACTATTTTGCGGAAAGAGTCGAAATCTACCGTTGCGTACTTATCAACGGCAATACCGAAGTTCGCTTCGATAGTTTTAATCGCAAGAGGAACTCCGCCGAACTGGAACGCTGCATTTATCTTTGCATCGCCGTAGCCGGGAATTGTTACATAAGTATCACGCTGGAATGAAGTAAGATTTATTTTATGATTAACATTATCAAGGGAAAGAAGAATCATACTGTCACTTCTGCCGTAACCGTCTCCGCCGCCGTTATAGTCCTGACCGAAAAGCAGGATGTTTAAGACCTTTGTACTTGACAAAAGAGATGAATTAGATGATGAAGATGATGTATCGGAAGTATCAGAACTTGACGAAGGGTCTTCGAGTTCCTTATAGTTTAGAGAATCAAGAACGGAGTAGTAGTAAATAAGTCCCGAACCCGCAAAAAGCATAATAATGGACAAAACAAGGGTAGCAATCCTAAAACCTTTGCCCTTTGAATGCTTTTTCTTGTATATCTTTTTTACTTGGCTGGATGATGAAATGTCAACATAATCGTTTTTCTTCGACATAATCCCCCACCTTTCAAGGAAAATTTCACATTTGCACACAATAAAACAGTATTATTATACTACATAAAACAGCAATTATTTTCCAAAAAAGAATAAAGCACGAAAATTTACGAAATATTCACAATACTTTGTGGATTTCGACAATTTTCCGTGCATATATGGTGTCTAATATATCACTTTTTCAGTCTTGTTCGTCAATGGTCAGGCTGTATGACGGCAAAAATTCATCCATAAACACATCAACCGATGGCATTTTCATATCAACTAACTGTTGTTCGATAGTAGTTTTTGCCTTTTCAAACTCTTTATTCCCCATTTTCAGTTCCTCGATACATTTAATCAAAGCAGAGAGTTTATCAGCGGCTTTTACAAATGGAACTAAATCTTTTTCCATATTATCGTCGAGCAATATATCGGAATATTCATCTTGAAGATAATCGGGCAACAAAGACAGAAGTTTATTTTGTGCAACTTTTTCAACCTTTTTGTAGGCAGATTTTATTTCGGGGTTATAATACTTTATCGGTGTAGGCATATCGCCTGTCAAAATCTCGCTTACATCATGGTAAAGTCCCAAAACTGCGGCTTTGTCGGCATCTAAATTTGTACCGAATTTTTTATTGCTTATCAGTACCAAAGCATGCGAAAGCATTGATACTTCGAGACTGTGCTCGCTGATATTCTCGCTTTTTGAACTGTTCATCAGTCCCCAGCGGTTAATATATTTCATTCTTGATGTCATTGCAAAAAAATGGCTGTTCATAAATTTCACTCCAAATAAAAAATTATACAAATTTGCAAAATTATAGTGCATTTTACAAAGTAATGTGATATACTGTATAGGTTATATTATAACCTATTATAGCAATTTGGTAAAGAGTTATTTTTAGAGGGGGTGAAAAAGGTGAATAAAAAGAGACTTTGTTACTACTATCGCGACCTTAATAAAAAGTATTCTCTCTATGCCTTTTTACTCGCTTTTCTTATTGCTTCTATCCTTGTAGTACCTGTTATGATTTATGACAAAGGGTATTTTCTGTACTACGGCGACTTTAATGTTCAACAAATTCCTTTCTACAGACTTGCTCACGACTCTATTATTTCAGGTAATGTGAAATGGAGCAGTCTGACAGACCTCGGTGCAAATTTTGTCGGAAGTTACTCTTTTTACCTTCTCGGCAGTCCTTTCTTTTGGATTACCATATTGCTGCCGAGCAACCTTGTAGCCTATTCAATAGGTCCTTTGCTGATACTGAAACTCTCGCTTTCTTCACTTACCGCTTATATTTATCTCAAAAGATATCTTTCTAACAAAAAACTTGCGGTTATGGGCGGAATACTCTATGCCTTTTCGGGATTTTCGATATACAACATCTTTTTCTTCCACTTTCACGAGGCTATAATTATCTTTCCGCTGCTTTTAGCAGCCGTTGATGAATATATGGAAACGCAAAGGAAAGGCGTTGTCGCACTTGCGGTATTCGCCAGTGCTTTTATCAACTACTACTTTTTTGTCGGTCAGGTGATTTTTGTAATCATCTACTGGGTTATAAATGTTATTTCTAAAACCTATACGGTAACACTCAAAAAATTCCTTATCCTTGCTTTTGAATGTATAGTCGGTTTTCTCATGTCCGCTGTGTTACTTTTGCCTTCTGTACTTGCTATTATGGGAAACTACAGGTTAAATGAATACTGTTTGGGATGGAACGGTATTGTTTACACTCCGTCGCAAAGATATATTCACATTTTATCGAGTTTCTTCTTCCCTCCGGATATTCCCGCCCGACCGAATTTTACTCCAGACTCAAATGCAAAATGGGCGTCTGTTGCGGCTTTTCTGCCTCTTTATTCAATGACTTTTGTAATTGCTTATGTGCAAGGCAGAAAGAAAAGTCCGCTGAAACGATTGTTCATCACACTTATCATAATTACTTTTATCCCGATATTAAACAGCAGTTTTCAATTACTTAATTCTGCTTTCTATACAAGATGGTACTATATGCTCACGCTTGTTATGGTTTTGATGACGGTGTATTCTATTGAGCATATAAATGAGGTTGACTTTGAAAGAGCATTCAGATATGTAATGGTTATTACACTTGCCGTTACTGTTTTGATAGGCTTTATGCCGACAATAACTTTCTCAAATTCCGACATTACTTCGGTAAAATTCGGACTTGAAAAATATCCCGATAGATTTTGGACTTATGTAATATCAACTCTTTTAGGTGTGTCACTTACGGGATTTACCGTTTCTTTCTTAAAGCACAGACCGAAAATACTGATAGAAGTTCTTTGCGGTATGCTCGCTGTGTTTATTGTAGGCTACAGCGGTTATATTATCTATCTTGGAAAAGCAATAAACTCATACCCGGATGAAGATATAATCTACTCTGCGTTAAACAGCGGTGAAGATATTACCCTTTCGGATATAAAAGACGTTCGTTCCGATTTCTACCGCTCTATGGATAATATCGGAATGTACTGGCAAGTACCGAATATTCAGGCTTTTCACAGCATTGTGCCGTCGTCGCTTATGGATTTTTACAACACAATCGGTGTTCAGCGTGATGTTGCATCCCGTCCGGGTACGGATTTCTACGGTGTTCGAGGATTATTGTCTGTTAAATACCTTTTTGAACCTTACACAGGTTCGTCGTTTATCAATTCAAGCGGTGAAACGCTTATGCCCGGATTTAAGAAAATCGGATGTGAGAACAGATACAACGAATACGAAAACGAATACTACATTCCGATGGGATTTACTTATGACAAATTCATCTGTGAGGAAGAATTTAAAAATCTTTCAGACAAAGTAATGCACCAAGCGTTATTGAAATCCATGGTGCTTACACAGGAACAAATGAAAAAGTACAGGGACATCACAGGCTATACAGACGGAATGTACTTAAACTTAACTTTTGATGAAAATAAGCCACAGGAAAAAGACTACCCGATATACTCAAATTTTGAGAGTATTACTTCAAAATTTTTCTACAGCGAAGATGAATACAAAAAAGACTGTGAGAAATTAAAAGAAAATACATGTTCTGATTTTTCTTACAACAATGACGGATTTACCGCTACATTCTATAACAATGGTGACGATAATCTTCTGTTCTTCTCTGTACCGTACGACAAAGGCTTTAAAGCTTATGTTAACGACAAGGAAGTTGAAATCGAAAAAGTTAATATCGGATTTATGGCAATAAAAGTTGACGGTCACTCTACAAGCAACATTAAATTTGTTTATGAAACGCCCGGGCTGAAAGTCGGCGCTTTCATATCCTTGGGTGCTGCACTTATTTTTGCCGTATACCTGATAATAAACAAAGGCTTTTCGGCAAAGAAAAAACACAGAAGGATTTACAAAATAAAACAGAAAGCAAATTACGGAGGGGAAAAATGAGTTTCGGCGAAAACATTATGAAATACAAAGAGGATATAATCGCTGATTTATCCGAACTTATTGAAATACAATCTATTTCGGGGTATCAGGACAAATGCACTCCTGCGCTTGAATGGATACTCAAAAAGGCAGAGTCTTTCGGACTTGTTACTAAAAATATTGACGGTGTTGCAGGTCACGCCGAACTCGGAAACGGAGAAAAACTTTGCTCGGTGCTTACTCACCTTGATGTAGTTCCCGAAGGAAACAACTGGGACTCACTTCCGTTTGAACTTTCTGTCGGTGACGGTTATATATTCGGCAGAGGAATTGCAGATGATAAAGGTGCGGCACTTATTACCCTCTACTGCCTGAAAGCACTCAAAGACAACGGTGTTATCGGCAAAAACACAATAAGAGCAATATTCGGCACAAGTGAAGAAACAGGTATGAAAGACCTTGACAGGTACTTTGAAACTGAAAAAATGCCACAGGTGGCTTTTACTCCCGACAACAGATACGGTATCTGTAACTGTGAAAAAGGCATACTGCAGGTTGAACTTTACGGTGACACTCACAATGGCACGACACTTACTCAACTTCATTCGGGAAAAGCAGTCAACGCCGTCCCCGATACTGCTTATGCACTTCTTGACTGCACCGAAAACGAAGACCACCAACTCGCACGCCTTGCAGATGCAAAACCCGGCAGTTTTGAATTTTACTATACAATAAACGGTATGATGATATTAAGTCGAGGTACGGCTGCACACGCCTGTGAACCTCAAAAAGGTATAAACGCCGCACTTAATCTTATTGACCTTTTGAGTTCGAACTTTACTCTTGCTTCGCTTGGCAATATCTGCTCTTTCATTGACTCTTGTATCGGTATGGATGCATACGGCGTAAAACTCGGAATAAAAACAAGGGACTCACAATCGGGACCGCTGACGGTTAATGTCGGTACTGTTCATATTGATGACGGCTATGCTACCTGTACTCTTGATATCCGCTACCCCGTTTCTTGCAACGGAAATGAAATATTGGAAAGAATAAGGAAAGATGCTAAAAACGAAGGCTTGCATGTTAAGGTACTTGAACACATAAAACCGCATATTGTTGACAAAGACTCCGAAATCATCAAACTTTTGTCATCTTCTTATAAAGCAGTTATGGGTGAAGAACCTACACTCTATTCTACGGGAATAGGCACTTATTCAAGAAAACTTGATTGCGACTGTGTTGCATTCGGTCCTGTTTTTGAAAATGAAACATCAAATGCACACAATGCAAACGAATGCTTAAGCGTTGAAAAATTCTTTAGGCACGCCGAGATTTGTCTTGAGGCGATGTATAGAATGTTCACCGAATAACAGAAAGGACTGACTATTTTGTCTGTTGAAAAAACAATAAGAGCCGAAGCAAGAAACACACTTAAATCAGGCTATGTTTCTGCAATAATGGGCTTTGTGCTTTTGCTTATACTGTTTATGTTTCTTGAAGCACTTGCAAACGCAGACGGGCTTTTATATATTTCGCTTGACGATATTTTTGATAGGAATGCATTCGTTTTTGCTATACTCTACTATGTTGTAAAAGCAATACTGACTATTATTCCCTGTGTTGTTTTTCTGCTTCTCTCCCCGTTTATTAACGGCTATATTAAACTATACTTCGACGCATCTTTGCAAAATAAATATGATGTTGAAAACCTTGCTTACTACTTTAGAAAAGGTAAATACAAAAAGACAATTAAACTTAACTTCTCTTACTTTTTGAGAATGATTATTCCGACTGTCATTTTCTCTTTGCCGGTTGGGGCTTTTGTTATCATCTGTGCTTTGTGTTCTGACAACTACAATGAACAAGGCTGGTTTTACTTTTTCTTCGGCGTATTTGTTTTTCTGTCTACTGTCGGACTTCTTATCTACTCTTTAAAATACTTTGTGGTTTTCACAAAATATTCGGTTGATGAAAGTCTTAATATAAAAGAATATTTCAAATATTCAAAACGCATAATGAGCGGTAAAACTGTGGAAATCATCAAACTGACAGTATCGTTTATTCCGTGGTTTTTGCTGTCACTGCTTGCCGTACCGCTTATCTATGTTGTTCCATACTATACACAGGCACTTTGTATCTCTGCAAAATGGCTCTGCGAACTTGAAAAGGAAGAAATAAATTATGAAGAAACTCAAAGTATCCCTTTGTTCGATAGCATACAATGAGCAACGCTCACTAAACGGATTGTTCCGTGACTTTTCAGAACAAAGTTATCCTCACGAACTTATTGAGGTTATTCTTGTTGATAATGACTCTACCGACGACACATACGCTTTGATGAAAGAATTTCAGCAGACTGACTACGGTTTTGCCGATGTCAAGGTGCTGACAAATTCAAAGCACACTCAGGCTGCATCGTGGAACGAGGCTTTGCTTCACGCTACAGGCGACATTATCATTAGAGTTGATGCTCACTCAAAAATTCCGCGCCACTTTATCGCGAGAAATGTTTTCAACATCAATGAGGGTGAAAACATTGTCGGCGGCGGCAGACCGAATACAACTGACGGAATGACAAACTGGAAGTTCACGCTACTTGCTGCTGAAGAGTCGCTTTTTGGCTCTTCTGTTGCCGATTACAGACGACCTCCGGCACAGAAAGAATATCACGACAGCCTTTTCCATGCTGCATACAGACGCGAAGTTTTCGCAACTGTCGGCGGATTTAACGAGGATTTGGGCAGGACTGAAGACAACGAACTTCACTACAGAATGCGCCAGGCGGGATATAAATTCTGTTGCTGTCCCGAAATTGTTTCATATCAGCACACAAGAAACACACTGAAAAAGATGATGAAACAAAAATACGGCAACGGCTACTGGATAGGACTTACAACGGGCGTTTGTCCGAAATGCCTTAACTACTTCCACTACATACCGTTTGTATTTATTCTTTCTGTCATTGCAGGACTTTTGCTTTGGTGTTTCGGTCATCCGATACTTTTTGCTATAATTGCTGCAATGTACCTTATGTTCAATCTTGTTAATACTGTCGGCTGTTTTATGATGAAAAAGCCTAACTTCTACTTCCTTTTACTGCCGTTTATCTTCCCCTTACTGCACATATCCTACGGTATCGGAACTTTAATAGGACTTATTAAACTGCCGTTTTGGAAAAGAAAACTCGATGGCTCTGCTCAAAGAAGAATTGAAGAAGTCAAAGAGGCTATTATCAAAAACACAGTACCAAACGATAGTAAGGAAACTGACGAATAATGGATATTATTGAAATAGACAGAGAAACATTAAGAAAACTTCAAATAAAAGAACTTGAGTCCCTTATTTTCTTCAAAGATTTTTGCAAAGAGAATAACCTCAAATTCTTTTTGCTCGGTGGTTGCGTTATCGGTGCTTTGCGCCACAAAGGGTTTATTCCGTGGGATGATGATATCGACATCATTATGCCAAGGGACGACTATGAGCGTATGCTCGAAATCGCAAACGGAAAAACCTTCAAAAACAGGTTTTTGTTTCTCAAAACCGACGGCGAAAAGATTTTTACGGGAAATACTTTTGCAACGCTTACCGATATTTCCGCCACGATGATAAAAGAAAATCAGCAGGATATTGACATTCCGCACGGAATTGTTACGGATATCTTTCCGATTGACGGCTGTCCTGACTCGAAGATAAAAAGGTATATGCAGTTTTATCACACGATGCTCTATTCTCTTTTTATCACCGAATATGTGCCGACAAAACACGGTGGGGCAATATCTGCTGTCAGCAAAATTTTGCTTTCGCTTTTTAAAAGCCGAAAAAAGAGAACGGCTATCTGGAAACATCATGAAAAGAAAATGAAGATGTATGACTTTTATTCTCATAAAAACAGCACCGAACTTTGTGCAGGACCGTATTATATGAGAAAAGTTTATCCGCAGTCTGCTTTTGACAAGGCGGTATATAAAGACTTTGAGGGGCTTTCAATGCCGTTGCCACAAGGCTACGATATATACTTAAAAACCGCTTTCGGCGACTATATGGAATTGCCGCCCAAAGACAAACAAGTCCCCCACCACGACCTTGTTAAACTTGATTTAGAAAAACCTTGTATGGAGTGAACGATATTAACAGTAATATGAAAAACACAAGACGGCTTGTTGTAATATCTATGCTTGCGGCACTTTCGGCTGTGCTGATGTTTATTGAATTGCCCCTGCCCTTTATTGCACCTCCGTTTTATAAACTTGACTTTTCCGAAGTACCTGTGCTTATCGGCTCGTTTTCATTAGGTCCTGTTGCAGGAATAATTATCGAGGCGATTAAAATTCTCGTTAAACTTTGTATCAAAGGCACGGAAACAGGCTTTGTCGGTGAGATAGCAAACTTTGTTATAGGCATTTCGCTTGTTGTACCTGCTTCGCTTATCTACAGGCACAACAAGACAAAGAAAACTGCAATTATCTCGCTTATTATTTCCACGGTGATAATGTCTGTTATCGGAGTTTTCCTTAATGCTTATCTTTTGTTGCCTGCGTACTCGGTATTTCTGCCGATTGAACAGATTGTTCAAATGGGAAAAGATATCTTCCCGATTATTACGGATAAACTGACTTTCTGTTTATTCTGCATTTTGCCTTTTAACCTAATAAAAGGTATAATAGTGTCAATCATCACTATACTGATTTACAAACCGCTTTCAAACTTAATTCACCAAAACTGAAAAGTCTACAGAGTAAAAATTCGTGCGTAAAGTGTTTGCTGTACGGGGAGTTGACGGCAAAACGAAAGGTTTTTCCTGCGGTACGGATTTTGCATCCCGCTGTTGCATTTGATTTGCCTTCTTATGTAATAACGAGATAAGGAGGTATTTTTATGTCAATTTTTCAAAAATTCAAAAATTCTGCACTTGAACTGTCAAACATTCAGACACTTTGTACATGTTCAATGATGTTGGCACTACGAATTGTGCTGGGAATGTTTACAAACTTTACGCTTGCGATTGTTCCTTTTGTTAAAATCGGGCTTTCGTTTATTCCGGTTGTGCTGACTGCTATGCTATACGGTCCTGTTTGTGCGGCTGTTGTTTCGGGGGTCGGAGATGTGCTTTCTATCATACTTTCCAACCCTACCGCTTTTTCGATTATGCCCGGGATTACGCTTTGCTGTGTTATAGAAGGAATTATCTATGGTATTGTTCTATACAAAGACGAAATAGCGCTCAAAGACATTATTATCGCAAAAGCACTTGTGCTTCTACTTTGCACGCTTCCGCTAAATACTCTTGTGCTTTCTTTTGTTATGAATATGCCGTATTTTACCTTGCTTATGTACCGAACCCTTGTACTCGTACCTTTTGCGGTTGTTGAAGTTTTTATCAACTATTTTATGAGCAAAGCAGTTAAAAGGTTAGATAAAAAATATTTGGGTAAAAATATTACAATATAAGAAAAGCACCTTTGAGCGTTCATTCTCAAAGGTGCTTTTTATCTGTTATTCAAAATATCCAACTACCCTACCGCCAAGCCTAACGGCTTGCCACCTCTCCTGACAAGGGGAGGCAAAAAGGTTTATTAGTCTTTGATTGATAGGAAGGCGGACATTGTGCCTCGCTTTCCGTTTGTTGCTCTGTGACTCCAAAGAAGGTCGCTGTTGCACTTTGTGCACAAGTCGGAGATTACTATATTTTCATTCTTCACGCCTTCGTTTACTAAAATCTCGCGGTTACATTCGAGTAAATCAAGCATATATTTTCCGTCATCTTTCGGGAAAATAAACTTTTCGCTGTCTAAATTCAGCGAATAGAAATTATCTATGCAGGCTTTGTCTACTTCGTAACAGCATTTTGAAATAGCAGGTCCTATCGCACAGACTAAATCTTCAGCGTTTGTGCCGTAGTTGTCAATCATAGTCTGTATCACTTTTGCGCCTATCTTTGCTACTGTTCCGCGCCAACCGGCGTGGGCTAAACCTATCGCTTTGTTCTTTGTGTCGACAAAAAACAGGGGCGTGCAGTCGGCATAATAGGTTACCAAAGTAAGCCCTTTTTCGTTTGTTACCAACGCATCAACGGACTGTATATCCTTTTTACGATAGATGCCTATGCCCTTATGCTCGTTTTTGCAAACTCGTACAAAGGTATGATGGTCCTGACTTGATGCGACAAGGGACATAAAATCAAATCCTGCTGCCTTGCAAAATCTTTTATAATTTTCGGTTACTTTGTCAAAATCGTCGTGTTCAAAAGACAGGTTCATTGATGAGAAAATCCCTGTTGACACACCGCCTTTTCGGGTGGAAAAAGCGTGGTTTATAAAATCAATTTTTGAGAGTCTGTCGTATGTCAAAAATTCGACATCTTCGCTTTTGTGCAAGGTCATTGTGTTTGACTTAAAATTCATAATATCACCGAATGTATTTTACTATATTTATTTCTTACTTGCAAGGAATATATTTTCGTGTTATAATGCTTTTGAAGGTGAAATAATGAAAAAGAAATTATTTGGAAACTACATTGAAACAAGTTGTGCCTATTGTGAACACTCAAAAATTAACGAAAATCTTCAAATCTGCACACTTAACCGCACTATCAAAAACGGAAAGTGCAGGAAATTTAAATATAACCCTATTATGAGAGTGCCT
Organism: Ruminococcus sp.; assembly: GCA_045617705.1. Lineage (GTDB taxonomy): Bacteria > Bacillota > Clostridia > Oscillospirales > Acutalibacteraceae > Ruminococcoides. Next base: position 699 of record JAZLJE010000181.1, on the reverse strand, counting down.
CTGACACAACAGGCTTTGCCAAAATTTAATAAAGATGACTTTTCAATATAAATTATGCGGTGCAGGATTTCTGCACCGCATTTAGGTTTGTAGATTTTTAGTAATATTTCGCAATATTTATCAGCCGTTTTTTTGCGGCTTTTATGTGCCGAGTTACGGTTGAGGGTGAAAGACCTAAAATTTTTGCGATATCTTTCATCTTTTTGTTTTCAAAATAATACATTGTAAGGCACTCTCGCTGTCTTATTGTCAACTCTTCTGAAATTGCCCTTCGCATTATTTTTTTCATCTTCAAGATATCTTTGTCGTTACCTTCTTTTGCTCTTGACATATTATAGGCGATTATGTCAGAGTTTTTGTCGTTAAAGTACACTTTTTCATGCAGCATTTGACTTCGCCCTTCCCCTCAAAATCTTGCTGATTTCGATACACTCGCGATAAATAGAACGAAGTTTGATTATATCATCGTTCAACATCTTTTTTGCATCAGCGGTTGCGTGGGGTAGGATTTTCTTTTTCTTCTCGATAACGGCATAGATTTTTTCTGCCTCCTCTAAATATTCGTTCGACCAAGAGATGTAATCCATATTCACTTTTTCCTTTCGATAAAACTTCATAATAAACTAAAACTGACCTTATTCATTAAGAGTTTGGGGCTTAACTCTGATTTAATTTTAGCAGATTTTGTCGCAGTTTACA
>JAZLJE010000180.1:0-2013 GCA_045617705.1 Ruminococcus sp. | reverse complement strand
CTTTTTCTCAACAATTTGTCATCAATAAAGCAGGCTATTCTTCAAAAACTATCTGAAAAAAGGGCAAAAACCGTCAGCACAACTTTGTCCAAAGCACAAAATATGCTCTATAGATTTACAAAGTCATATATGATAATTTATTTTATAACTTTTGTAGAATCGGTATTTATTTTTCTGCTTATCGGTATAAAGTTTCCGATTATATTTGCGTTTTTGACAGCAGTAGCGGATATTTTGCCTATTTTAGGTCCCGGAACTGTATTTATACCGCTTTCTGTATTTTATCTGATAAAAGGAAATTACCTTGTAGCGGGAACGCTATTCGGCTTTTTCATAATAATAACAGTAATTCGCGGGATAACCGAACCGAAAATCGTATCTAATACTGTGAAAATCCATCCTATTTTGATGCTGTCTGCAATTTATTTTTCAATAGCGGGCAACAGTATATGGATACTTTTTTACCTTGTGATTTTGTTTTTACTTTACGATATTTTGGTGGAAACAGGCTTGTTTTCACCGATTTTTGAGAAAAAAGCAAGGTAATATGTTGATATTTTTCTAAATTCGGATATAATGAGTAGAGATGAATTTTTCGGAGGAAATCTTATGCAAAACAAAGTCTTTTCTAATCTTTCCGATATAAATGGGAAAAAAATTGCACTAATAGGTATAGGCAGAAGCCACCTTCCGCTGATACCTTTACTTAAAAAATACGGAGCAGATGTTATCGCCTGCGACAAAAGAACTCTAAAAGATTTAGGCGAAAGTGCAAAAAAGGCAGAAGAATACGGAGCAAAACTCTCTTTGGGAGAGAATTATCTTGAAGATATAGATGTTGACTATGCTTTTCGTACACCCGGTATGAGATTTTACTGCGACGAACTCAACGCCCTTCGTGAAAAAGGCGTGATTATTACTTCCGAAATGGAAATGTTTTTCTCACTTTGTCCGTGCAAAATTATTGCAATAACCGGCTCTGACGGCAAAACTACAACTACTTCCGTAATATTCGAAATGCTAAAAAATGAAGGCAAAACCGTTCATTTAGGAGGTAATATCGGAAAACCGCTTTTGCCCGAAATCGAAAGCATAAAGCCTAATGATTTCGCCGTTGTTGAACTTTCATCCTTCCAACTTATCTCTATGAAGCAAAACCCCTGTATTTCGATTGTTACTAACTTGCAGCCTAATCACCTCGATATTCACAAAGATATGCAAGAGTACATAGACTCAAAGAAAAACATCCTTTTGTATCAAGAAGTGTGTGAAAAAGCCGTCTTGAATTTGGATAACGAAATCACAAATTCTTTTGAAAATTGTACCAAAGCACAGGTGTATAAATTCAGCAGAACACAGACCGTAAAAAAAGGCTGTTTTTTAAAAGATAACGCAATTTATTATGCCGATAACGGCAAGTGTGAAAAAGTCGTAGATATAGAAAAAATCAAAATCCCCGGTATGCATAATATCGAAAATTATATGACCGCCATAACTGCAGTATGGGGAATAGTCAGCAAAGAAAATATTGTATATACAGCCGAAAATTTTTCAGGAGTAGAGCATAGGGCAGAACTTGTCCGCACTTTTGAGGGCGTAAAATACTACAACGACTCTATTGCGTCAAGTCCGACTCGTACCGCACTCGGCACTTTGTCATTATTCGATAAGAGAATTATACTCATCGCAGGAGGATACGACAAACACCTTGATTATACCGAACTCGGTGACATTATCTGCGAAAAGGTAAAAGTCCTTATTTTAATGGGCGCAACTGCGAAAAAGATTGAAACAGCAGTACTGAATTCAAAGAATTACAACGCTGAAAAAATTAAAATTTTGTACGCAGAAAATATGGAACAAGCAGTAGAATTTGCAAGAGAAAATGGAGTAGACGGCGGTATAGTATCAATGCCGCCCGCAAGCGCAAGTTTTGACCTATATAAAAACTTTGAAGAACGCGGAAAACATTTCAAAAAGTTAGTAAATGATTTAAAATGATAAGGATAATTG
>JAZLJE010000179.1:0-2851 GCA_045617705.1 Ruminococcus sp. | reverse complement strand
TTCCGCAGACTTTGATGTTTTATTTATCTTGCCTGATTTTTTCGCTTTTACTGCTTTGCCGTTTACAGAAACATAACTTTGAGAACTGCTTTCGGTCTGTAGGTAATCAAGGTCTTCCGATACCGCCTCGATACATTCAAGATCCATATAAGATGAGCCTTCTTTTTTGCTCTTAAACTGCAACGTACAGATATTGTCTTTGTTCTTGAAGTTTACTGCATCGGAAGATGCAAAAACGATTATAACTTCGCCTTTATCTTCCGACGACTTTACAAAAGCGTTGTCGTCAGTACAAGTGGCTTTTCTATATTCAAAACAGTTTTTGTCGTAAGAAACTCTAAACTCTGCAGAACACAGAGAAACATCGTTTTGTGCAACTATATCCATATAGAAAAGCCTGTTGTTATCTATATTCGTGTCACAGGAAAGTTCAAACGAAGTCGTGCTTTCTGCACCTGCATATATAGCAAACGCAGAAACAAACAGCACGGCAAAGAACAAGGAAAATATCCTTTTCATATCAAAATACCGCCGTTTACAGAAAGGACCTGTCCTGTGATGAATTTTGCTTTGTCGCTGCACAAGAATACGACGCTGTCTGCAACATCTTTAGGAGTACCCAAACAGGAAAGGGGAGTTTCGTCTTTGAGTTCTTTTACTTCTTCCTCGTCAAAACTGTTCATCATATCGGTCATAATTACGCCCGGTGCTATACAGTTGACGCGGATATTTGACGGCCCGACTTCCTTTGCGAGTGCTTTTGTAAGTCCGATAACGCCCGCTTTTGATGTGCTGTAAGCAACTTCACAGGACGCACCCGTCTGCCCCCACATCGAACTGATGTTGACGATAGAACCGCTGTGATTTTTTATCATCTGTGGCAAAACGCATTTACAGCAGTAGTAGACAGAATTAAGGTTAGTGGAAATCACCTTGTCCCACTCGTCTTTTTCGGTGTCGGTAAAAAGCATATAACTTGAAATTCCCGCATTGTTGACAAGAATATCAATGTTTCCAAAATGAGAGTATGCCTTTTCAAACATAGCACAAACTTGTTCGTAATCCGATACATCTGCCTTTATGCTTATGCAATCGACATTGTAACTGTCTTTTATGATTTTTTCAAGACTTTTTGCTTTTTCTTCGCTGTTGTTATAGTTTATCACAACATTGTATCCCGCTTTGGCAAAACTGACGGCACACGAAGCACCGATGCCACGGGAAGCACCTGTTATCAGCACAGTCTTCATAAAGTCACCTATTTTTTCTTAAATCCGTCTTTGAGGCTTACTGCACGGTTGAATATCAATTTGTCTTTTGTTGAGTCTTTGTCAAGGCAGAAATAGCCTATTCTCATAAACTGGAAACTTTTCGGAGCATCGTCGAAAAATTCAGCAATAGATGCTTCAACTTTACAGTCTTCCATAACAACAAGTGACTTTTCATTTATGCAGGAAAGGAAATCATCGCCGTAGGCATCGGGGTCGGGAACTTTGAAAAGGTTGTCGTAAAGGTTTACGGTTGCTTCAACAAAGTTGTTGGCATCTACCCAGTGGATAGTACCTCTGACTTTTCTGCCGTCGGGAGTGTTTCCGCCTCTTGTGTCTTTGTCGTATTCTGCATATACTTCGGTAATAATACCGTTTTCATCTTTTTTACAGCCTGTGCATTTTACGATATAGGCTGATTTAAGTCTTACCTCGTTACCGGGGTACAAACGCTGGTAGCCTTTAAACGGCTCTTCGAGGAAGTCCGAACCTTCGATATAGCACTCACGGGAGAAGGTGATTGTGCGTTTTCCGTCGTTTTCGTTGTTCGGGTTGTTTTCTATATCAAAAGTTTCGGTTTTATTTTCGGGGTAGTTTGTGATAATGAGTTTTATCGGGTCAATTACAGCCATAACACGCATTGCTCTTTCGTTGAGGTCTTCTCTCAAACAATGCTCAAGGAAACTGTATTCAACGGTGGAATTTACCTTTGAAACGCCTATTTTGTCGCAGAAATTGCGGATAGAACGGGGAGTATAACCGCGCCTTCTTAAACCGCAGAGGGTGGGCATTCTCGGGTCGTCCCAACCGCTGACATAACCGCCCTCGACCATAGCACGAAGTTTACGCTTTGACATAACGGTGTTGTTGATACCGAGGCGGGCAAACTCAATCTGTCGAGGATTTCCCGGCAAAGTGCAGTTATTTATTACCCATTCATAAAGCGGTCTGTGGTCTTCAAATTCGAGTGAGCAAAGCGAATGGGTAATATTTTCCATCGCGTCTTCAATCGGATGAGCAAAGTCGTACATCGGATAGATGCACCACTTGTCGCCGGTGCGGTGATGTGAAATCTTGTTTATTCTGTAAATAACGGGGTCGCGCATATTGAAATTGCCGGATGCCAGGTCAATTTTCGCCCTTAAGGTCATTTTGCCTTCTTCAAATTCTCCGTTTTTCATTCTTTCAAAAAGAGCAAGGTTTTCTTCAATCGGTCTGTCACGATACGGACTTGTTGCAGGGGTTGACAAGTCACCTCTGTAGTCGTGCATCTGCTGTGCAGAAAGTTCACAAACATAGGCAAGTCCTTTGTTGATAAGTTCGACAGCACATTCATACATCTTGTCAAAATATTCTGATGCATAGTAGAACCTGTCGTCCCAGTCAAATCCGAGCCAATGTATATCTTCTTTTATGGCGTCGACATACTCGACATCTTCTTTTGTCGGGTTGGTGTCGTCCATACGCAGGTTGCAAAGACCGTTGTACTTTTGAGCAGTACCAAAGTCAATGCAGATAGCCTTTGCGTGACCGATATGAAGATATCCGTTAGGTTCGGGCGGAAAACGGGTGTGGACTTTTTT
>JAZLJE010000178.1:0-2409 GCA_045617705.1 Ruminococcus sp. | reverse complement strand
ATGCCGGTGTCTTCAAGAGAAAAAGTCAGACATTCGTTTTTCTTTGTTACCGTAATGATTTGAAGTTTCGGCAAAAGTTCGTGCAGGGTAATGACAAAACCGTTTGGTCGGTTGTCGGGCATACCCGTGACAAGAAGTTTTGCGTTGATTTTCTTCGAGAAGTCGGCTGCACACGAAGGTGCGTTATCGCTGAATGTGATAGTCATATCAGCGCCGAGGTCCTTACTCGTTTGGTAAAGATATTCAATCTCCTCGCTCATAAGTCCGACATTGCTCACCGGCGTATGTACACATAATACATGCAGAAGGAAGTTTCTTTCTTTTGCTTTTTTGTAGCCTGCTTTTATCAGTCTGTCGCAGTCGTACTGACCGGTTACGCACACCAAAACAGACGGCTTCTTTGAATTCATTTTTTCACCCCCTTTATTTGTTATCAATATCATAACAGAAAAACGCAGAGGAAATTGTAATAATGCGTAAATAATATATGAACAAAATATGAACAAAGGGAAATTGTGCAAAAACAGAGGAAAAATCGTTTGCAAAGCAAAAATAGCAAAAGAGAAAACAAGAGCAAAAAAGAGAAAACAAGAGCAAAAGAAAGTTAGGAAAGCGTATTTTAAAAATTTAGGAAATTTTGCTTGACATTGGATAATGAAAATGGTATTATCTGTGAGTACAAAAAATATATGGAGGAATCGCTATGTCAACTTTTATGGCAAAAAAAGGCGAGGTCGAGCGCAAGTGGTATGTAATTGACGCCGCAGGCAAGCCCCTTGGTAAGGTTGCAGCCGAGGCTGCAGTATTGCTTCGAGGCAAGAACAAGGTCACATTTACACCCCATGTTGATTGCGGAGACCACGTTATCATCATCAACTGCAAGGACGCTGTCCTCACAGGCAAGAAATTAGAACAGAAAAAATGGTATCGTCATACAGGATATGTCGGTCACCTTAAAGAAACTTCATACGATATACTGATGGCTACACGCCCCGAAAAGGCTATGGAACTCGCAGTAAAAGGTATGATTCCCGACAACACACTCGGTAGAGCCGCTATGCTCAGACTCAGACTCTTTGCCGGCGCTGAACATACTCATCAGGCTCAAAAACCCGAATTGTGGGAAATGTAAGAAGGAGGCATATAAATGTACGATAAGGCACCATATTTCTACGGTACAGGCAGAAGAAAATCATCTGTTGCAAGAGTAAGACTCTATCAGGGTACCGGTAAAATCACAATCAACGACAGAGATATTGACGATTATTTCGGTCTTGAAACATTAAAACTCATCGTTCGTCAGCCCCTCGTTCTTACCGAAACAGGCGAGAAGTTCGACATCGTTTGCAGAGTTGCAGGCGGCGGCGTTACAGGTCAGGCGGGTGCTATCCGCCACGGCATCTCCCGTGCACTTTTGCAGTACGATTCAGAGAACCTTCGTCCCGCTTTGAAGCGTGCAGGCTTCCTTACTCGTGACCCGAGAATGAAAGAGCGTAAAAAATACGGTCTCAAAGCAGCACGTCGCGCACCGCAGTTTAGTAAGAGATAATTTTTATCAATCATCAAGGCTTTCCGTTTGGAGAGCCTTGTTTTTTTACAAAAATTTCATATTTTTATTTGCTTTACAAAGAAAAAGGTGTATAATAAATATATATGGATATATATGGTAGGAGTGAGTGATGTGAAAAAAATCGTTTGTATTCTGTTTGCCCTATTGATACTTTTTTCTTTTTGTTCCTGTAACGGAAGAATTCCAAAGAACCCCGAAGTTGATAAGTCGGGAAAACTGACCGTTGTTACCGATGTTAACCCTCAACTGACACAAGATGAAAAGTCTTTGTTTTTGGATGCACAGAAAAAATATACCGAAAAAAGTTTTGACCCGATTGCGGTTTTGGGTACACAGGTTGTAGCAGGAGAGAATATTACATATTTTTGCAAAGGGCTCAACGACGAACAGCCATATTATTTCGTTGAAGTCTACAAAGATTTGGAAGACTGTGCGACTATACAAAAAGCGATGCCGTTTATTGTCGATGAGTTTCTGATAAATCATGACATAGATAAGCAAATGCTCGTAGGCGGTTATACCGTGAACACTGAATTAAAAGCAACGCAACTTCCTTCCGATGTAAAAAAAGGTTTTGAGAGTTTTGCGTCGAAAACAAAGGGAACACTCTATACTCCTATCGCGCTTGTAGCGTGTCAGGGTGAGTCAAACGGTACAGACTATTCTGTTTTGTGTACGGTAAGAGAAAAAGACGACAAAAATTCAGCAAGGCTTGCTGTTGTTACATTTTGCTGTGATGATAAAGGAAATGCAAATGTAGGCAGTAACTGCGTATTCTTTATTTCTTCCGTATTCAGCGGTGACATAAACAGCGATAAAGAATAATTGGATTAAAAAGA
>JAZLJE010000177.1:0-10325 GCA_045617705.1 Ruminococcus sp. | reverse complement strand
TATACAAACAAAACGCAGTTTGTTTATAGAATCAACAAAGGCGTTCTTGACATCTCTAACGACGACGACCTTAACCGCTCTATGCCCGACGACTCGAAAAGAGTTCCGTTTTCGAATATGATTTACATAGGCGACGGACTTTCAGATGTTCCGTGTATGAAGATGATGAAAGCGTACGGCGGAGTTGCAATCGCGGTATATCAAAATGAAAACAAAGCAAAAGTCAGCGAACTGCTCGAAAAAGAAAGAGTTGACTTCATCTTCCCTGCCGACTACAGAAAAAAATCGGAAATTGACAAAACAATGAAAAACATACTTTCCAAAATGGCAATAGCCGATAAACTCTCACTCGAAACAGAACGGCAACTAAAAGAAATTAACCGATAACTAAAGCACTAAAAAGGTGTGACCTATGAAAGCAACACTTACCGATTATTCAATCAATAACAATATAATAAATTTAGTTTCGGATATATCTAACTTATTGGGCATTGCATCAGTTACTTCTCAAATGAACAAGAACCCGACATTAAGAAGAAAAAATCGTATCAGAACAATTTACGGCTCTTTGTCCATCGAGCAAAATACATTAACTTTGGAGCAGGTTACTGCAGTTATAGACGGAAAACATATTTTGGCTCCGATAAAAGATATTGAAGAAGTTAAAAATGCTTACGAGATTTATTCATTCCTTGACAATCTTAATCCTTTTGATGTAGAAGATTTGCTTAAGTCACATAGAATTATGATGAAAGGTCTTGTCAACGACTGCGGTGAGTTTCGTCAAAAGCCTGTCGGAGTAATCGATAGTGCTACCGGTGAAATAATCCACTTTGGCACCTTGCCTCAATATGTTCCCGAATTAGTTGCAAAACTTTTGAAATGGGTAGATGAAAGCGACATTCATCCATTGATAAAAGGATGTTTATTTCATTATGAATTTGAACTTATTCATCCGTTTTCCGATGGTAACGGAAGAATCGGAAGGCTATGGCATACTTTGATAATGTCAAAGTGGAATTCGATTTTTGCTTATTTACCTGTCGAGTCGATTATCCATGAAAAGCAGCAAGAATACTATAATGCCATAAACAATTCAAACAACAGCGGTGATGCGACAGAGTTTATTGAGTATATGCTAAAGAGTATTAAACTCGCTTTATCGGAAGCAGTAGATTTTTCTCGCACCGATATGACTAATTAGGGACAAGATAAAAACAGTAAAAAAACTAAATGGGCTGTGCCGATTTCGACACAGCCCATGTTTTTATCGGTCGTATTTTTTCTTGACTTTCAGTCGTTCCATGGCTCGTGCCATAGAAGCCTTGGAATGATAATATTCCTTTATGCTTTGGTGCTGTCGTAGTGCTTCTTCTGCACGCTCTTTTGCTTCATTTGCACGGACAGCATCTATATCTTCGGGGCGTTCAACGCTGATAACAAGGACATTGACATCACCGTTGATTACTTCCAAAGCACCTTCTCCGACGAAGGCGTGAATTTCATCTTTTTCGGGTGTTTTTATTACCATTTCGCCTGTTTCGACAACCATAACGCAGTCTTCGTGACCTGCAAGAATACCACGCATTCCGTCGTCAGACGGGATAACAAGCGACTCACACAGACCGTCAAAGAAAATCTTTGTACATCCGATTACTTTGAGACTAAAGGTATTCAAATTTCACACTACCTTTCAAAGAATTTACATCTTTTTCGCCTTTTCGATAACATCTTCAATCCTACCGCAAAGGAAGAATGCCGATTCGGGGATATTGTCAAGTTCGCCGTCGATAATCATTTTGAAGCCTTTTATGGTTTCGCTTATCGGAACATAAGCACCCTCAAGTCCTGTGTAAGTTGACGCAACAGAGAAAGGCTGGGACAAAAATCTTTGGATTTTTCTTGCTCTTTCTACTGTCAGTTTGTCCTCTTGCGATAATTCTTCCATACCCAAAATTGCGATAATATCCTGCAATTCTTTGTACTTTTGAAGATGTTCTTCAACTCTTCTCGCAACTTCGTAATGCTCTTTACCGACGATGTCTGCTTCAAGAATTCGTGAAGAAGACTCAAGCGGGTCAACTGCCGGATAGATACCCTGGGAAGCAATTTTTCTTGACAAAACGGTTGTTGCGTCAAGGTGGGCAAATGTTGTTGACGGAGCAGGGTCGGTAAGGTCATCTGCAGGTACATATACAGCCTGAACGGAGGTGATTGAGCCGTCCTTTGTTGAGGCTATTCTTTCCTGCAGTTCGCCCAGTTCGGTAGCAAGTGTCGGCTGATATCCGACAGCAGAGGGCATTCTGCCCAAAAGTGCGGAAACCTCTGAACCTGCCTGAATAAATCGGAAGATATTATCAATAAACAACAGCACATCCTGATGGTCAACATCACGGAAATACTCTGCCATTGTAAGTCCTGTTTCGGCAACTCTCATTCTTGCTCCCGGGGGCTCGTTCATCTGACCGAAAACCAAGGCGGTTTTCTTTATTACGCCGGATTCTTTCATCTCGCACCAAAGGTCGTTACCTTCTCTGCTACGCTCACCGACACCGGTGAAGATGGAATATCCGCCGTGCTCTGTGGCTATATTGTGAATAAGTTCCTGAATAAGTACGGTTTTACCGACACCGGCACCGCCGAAAAGACCGATTTTTCCGCCCTTTGGGTATGGTGTCAAAAGGTCAATAACCTTGATACCTGTTTCAAGAATTTCAATTTCGGGATTTTGTTGTTCAAATGTCGGTGGCTCTCTGTGAATTGACCAATGCTCTGCATCGTCGAGTTTTTCGCCGTCGTCAAGGGTATCACCCGTGACGTTGAAAAGTCTGCCGAGAGTTTTCTCTCCGACGGGAACTTTGATAGCACTGCCGGTAGCCTTTACTTCCATTCCTTTGTACAAACCGTCGCTCGAATTGAGCATTATACAACGGACAACTGAGTTTCCCAAATGCTGAGAAACTTCCATTGTACAAATTTTCTCGCCGTTTTCTACTTTGAGGGCATCTTTTATTTTAGGAAGTTTTTGATTGCCGAAGTCTACATCGACTACCGGTCCGCTACAACGGACTATTTTCCCAATATTATCCATATCAATAGTCCTCCTGACTGTTAATACTTGATTTTTGTGCATTTGCACCGCTGACTACTTCGGTAATTTCCTGAGTGATTGCCGACTGTCTTGCCCGGTTGTAATCGAGTTGCAAGCCTTTTATCATATCTTTTGCGGCGTCGGTTGCACTGCTCATTGCCATCATTCTTGCGTTATTTTCCGCACAGAATGCCTCGACCAAAGCGCCGTAAATAAAACCGCTTACACAGGTCGGGAGAATAGTGTCTATTACCGTTCTCACATCGGGATAGAAAGTGACATTCCTGTTGCTTTTGTGGTCTTCTTTCGGAATTTCCAATGGGAGGATTTTTTCGCTTATAACTTCTTCTACATTATGCTCTCCCATATATGTATAAACGACATGGACTTCGTCAACTTTTTTCTCAATAAAATAGTCAAGCAGTGTTTCTGCTATTTCTCTTGCTCTGTTGACAGATGGATTTTGTGCAGTATACTTGAACAATTCGTCGATTTTAACATTTCGCTTTTGAAAATATCTTCGACCGACTTCGCCTACTACGAAAAGAAGACAAGAGTCGTCGCCCTGTATCTTTTCTTCAACTGCTTTGATGACATTGTGGTTATACGAACTTGCAAGACCTTTGTCGGCTGTTATCAGTAAATAACCTTCAACACGGTCTTCTTTCGGTATATCTTTGCGGGTATCAAAATACTTGTTTTCGATATCCGTTTCGTTTTCGAGGTCTTTCAGCAGTCTTCCTACCATACTTTCCAAAGCGTTGAAAAACGGTTCGGTTTTTTCAAGAGAAGCACGAGCCTTCTTTACCTTTGCTGATGAAATCATATACATCGCATTGGTTATCTTCATAGTATCTTTTATACTGTTGATACGCCCTAAAATCTCTCTCGAATTCGTCATTTGGCTCTACCGCCTTTGAATGATTTTACTGCATCGAGTATTGACTTTCTTATATCATCTGTCAAAACTTTTTCGTTGGTTATTCTCTGCAAAATTACAGAGTGATTTTCTTCAACATAGGACAAGAACTCGTTCATAAACGGCTTGACTTCGGTAAGTTCGAGGTCAACGAGTTGCTTATCGGAAGCGACAACGAGAGATACTACCTGCTTTGCCATAGAAAGAGGTGAGTACAAAGGCTGTTTGAGCATTTCCATAAGCGTACTGCCGTATTTGAGTTCGAGTTTCGTATCTTCATCAAGGTCGGAACTAAACTGTGAGAAAACTTCGATTTCTCTGTACTGTGCCAAATCAACACGCAAAGTACCAGAAGCCTTTTTCATAGCCTTGCTTTGGGCTGCACCGCCGACACGGGAAACAGAAAGTCCGACATTTATCGCAGGACGCATTCCGGAGAAGAACAAGTCACTCTCTAAAAAAATCTGTCCGTCTGTGATAGAGATAACATTTGTCGGGATATACGCCGATACATCGCCTGCCTGTGTTTCGATAATCGGAAGTGCGGTAATAGAGCCACCGCCCAGATTATCAGAGAGTTTGCTTGAACGCTCCAAAAGTCTTGAATGCAGATAGAATACATCGCCGGGGTATGCTTCTCGTCCCGGTGAACGACCTAAAAGCAAAGACAATGAACGGTATGCAACGGCATGCTTTGACAAATCATCATAGATTATCAAAACATCTTTGCCCTTGTACATAAAATACTCTGCAAGTGCTGTTGCACTGTACGGAGAGATATACTGCAAAGATGCAGGTTCGGATGCTGTTGAACAAACGATAATCGTATATTCCATAGCACCGTGTCTTTTTAATGTATTTACTATTTTTGCAACGCTTGAGGCTTTCTGTCCGATAGCGTTGTAAATACAGATAACATCTTTACCTTTTTGGTTAATTATTGTATCCATGGCGATAGAGGTTTTACCTGTCTGCCTGTCGCCGATGATAAGTTCACGCTGTCCTTTTCCTATCGGGAACATTGAGTCGATAGACAAAATACCTGTTTCAAGAGGTTGGCAAACGGACTGACGCTCTGGAATACTCGGAGCATCACACTCAACGGGGCGGTAAGAGTCTGCTTTGATTTCGCCCAAGCCGTCAATAGGCTCACCGAGAGAATTAATAATTCTGCCGACAAATGCTTCTCCGACGGGTACCCCTGCGTTTTTCTTTGTTCTTATTGCCTTATCGCCTTGAGATACTTCGCTGTCGCTGTCAAAAAGAACACAGCCGACAGTATCGGTGTTGATATTCTGTACAAGACCTTTTGCACCGCTTTGGAAAACGACAATTTCGCCGTAGGCAACATTTTGAAGTCCGCTTATCGTTACGACACCGTCACCAACAGACACAACAACTCCGATTTCCTCAGGCAAAGCGTGAGGTTCAAAGTTTTCTATCGCAGATTTAAGCATAGAAACGATATTGCCGGTATTATGAGAAGCGGTGTTATTCAATTCATTTTTTAGTTGGTCAAGCCTGCTTTGAATTGTCCAATCAAAAACAACAGTACCCTGGCCGCCTTTTGAATTATCTGTTACTTCAAGCAAAAAGCCTTCTTTTATGCTGTCGTCTTTTTGAAACTCAATACTGATTTCTTTGTCATACTTTTTTGCTAAAAAATATTTGAGTTTTTCTATTTCGTTTTCAGACGGCTTTTCGGCACATTTTATTACTGCACCTACTACATTTTTGACACCCTGTTTCCCCACTAATCATCGCTCCCTTCAGCCGCTTTGATAAATTGGTCAACAGTTGTCATATTGCTACTTTCGTTTACGAGTTTTTCGGTTGCCAAAACAGCAAGGGAAGCAATTTCTTTCTGGGCATCTTCAACTATTTTTGCCTTTTCTTCTTCTGCCTGTTTTCTTGCTTTTGCTACGATTTCATCAGCCTGCTGTTTTGCACTATCGAGTTGTGAAGATACCATATCCTGAGTATCTTTTGCAGCCTGTGTGCGTTTCTCGGAAATCTCCTTATCAACATTTGCAACTTTTTCTTCGTAGTCTGCTTTTTGCTTTTCTGCATCCTCTAAAGCCTGTTTTGCGTTGTTATCCTGCTCAATGTAGTACGCTTCTCTTTTTTTGACAAAATTCTGTATCGGTTTATATAAAAGCAGATACAGTCCGCCTACAAGGATAACAAGGTTAAACGCATGCAACAAAATCTGCAGAAAATTTATTCCTAAAATTGTATCTGACATAAAGTTACACCTTACCTTTTATCCTTCTTACATTACGAAAATGATAAGTATTGCTACAATCAATGCATAAATAATCGCTGTTTCTATAAATACAAGACCTAACATCAAGGTTGTACGGATTTTTCCTTCTGCTTCGGGCTGACGGGAAATACCCTCTGCCGACTTTGATACTGCCATACCCATTGCAATAGCACCGCCGAGTGCTGCAAGACCTACTGCAACGGCAGCGGCAACTGCCTTAAAGCCTGTTGTGTTATCGGCTTGTGCAGGGGCTTCTTCAGAAGTTACTGCGGGGGCAGTAACTTCTGCATCGTTAGATGCAGCACTTACTGTCATAGTTCCTGCTACAACTCCCAAAACTACGATAATCAATGCTAAAATTACAGAAATTTTCTTAAGTTTATTCATAATATTTCCTCCAAATTATGCTGTTGCCTTTTGTGGCTTTTTTCTTTTTTTAGGTGACGGCTCTGACACTTCGCCGTAGAACAATGCTGTCAATAAAGTCAAAACATAAGTCTGTATCAAAGCGTGTAACAATGTAAACATTACCGCTACCAATACAGGCAAAACAAAACTGAGCGACAATGAGAAATATACAAGTTCCGTAACAAGCAGACCGCTTAACAGCGCTCCGAACAGACGAAAACTCATAGAAATGGGAAGCGAGAACTCTTTTAGTGTCAAGCCTACTCCCTTTACTCCGTTTCCTACGATACCTCCGGACAAAATAACGAGGTATGATGTTACACCTGTTGCGATTGCCGCGTTGATATCGGACAACGGGGCTGACAGGGCTATTGACGTTCCGGTTGTTGAAATAACCTGAATACCAAGCAGTTCAAACAATGTACCGAAAAATATGTAGATACCCACGCCGAAAATATAGACTGAGAGGAAGCCGTTTCGGTGGGGACTGTTGCTTTTTGCCAAGTCACTGAAAAATCCGTACAAAGATTCAAGAGCAAGTTGAAATTTTCCGGGGACATTCTTGAATCGCGGAATAGCGAAAATTCGAATCAACAAAGCAATAAACAACAATGAACCTGTTACCGCAAAGGCGGATATGACAGACGGGTGAACATCGACAATACCGAAAAGACTTACTTTATTGGTATTATGCAAAACAGCGTCTCTCATAGTTGCGCTGAGGGTTTCATCATGCTCCGGTCCGGGACTGAAGATAACGATACAGACAAGAAGCAAAGCCAAAAGCACAACCCATGCGATAACAAAAACTTTTTTCCTGCGTTTGCTCATACACGCACTCCTTTCATAGAATTAGAAGGATTGTCATATTCGAGAAATCAAACACAACAATACCCATATTACAAAAATAATTATATCACTAATATTGCCAAAGTCAACGCAACAAAGGGCGAAAAAAAGAGATTTTTAGTTCAGTTTTTATATAAAATTGAAGTATTATTTCATATTGGAAAAATGAGGGCAAAAAGTGTCAGCGTATAGCAAAACATAGCCTTGACGAAGACAAAAAAAGAAAATATCAGCAAAGAGCAGAAGCATGGAAAGAAAAATCTCAACAAATCACTGAAAAACTTGATGAAACAGTTGCAAAATCTGGAGAGAGTGGTACAATAAATGAGAGGTTGCCAGTTAATATTCAACTTTTTGCTAAGAAAAGCGAAAGTTTTTCAACTATTATTTTGCCGAAAGATGAATATGCACATGTTATGAGTGAAATTGCAACTAACATCACTGAGATACAATCAAGCAAAAAAGTATTTACAAAAGCAATTGGAAATTATATATATACAATTGAAAATAACGGCTTTGGTAACTATAGAATTATCGGAAAGAAGTTGATAAAATGACGATAGAACAATATGTAAAAGATAAATCATTATCGCCCACAACTTTAATGCTGATTGATAAGTTGAAGCTATTTTGGGAAAATGACGAAGAATTTGTAATAGGAGTTTTAGTAAATTTAGAAACTGATTTTGAAAGGCAGCAGATAATAAATTATATAGATAAAGGGAAAGATGTATCATATGAGAATATTATACTATATGCTTTAGAATTGGAACAAAGTAGAAATAATAAAAAACTATAAGCAATTTTTAGTGGCACTTTACGTAATGTAAGGTGCTTTTTTATTACTTGTTTTAAGGAGAAATATAAATGACAGCATTGTTAATTTTACTCTATGTATTAGAAATAAACGGAGTTGTTATTCCGCTCGGTTGCTATATAGCAACATGGGTGCTCGTGGTGATACGCTTTGTTTGTGGTGTTCTTAGTGAATGTTTTAAATAAAGATAATACCAATATCGAAAGGTGGTGAGATAATGAAAATCAAAGTTATTAGGTTTATAAAACGCAACACCCTCCCGAAATTTCGGAAGGGTGTTTCTATACAGCGTAAAGAAGCACAAAAAGTCGTTTGCTATTTTATGCTTATTACTTTGATTTACTCTTTACCGTTTTGCAGGAAGCAATCAGCATAACAAGAATAGATGTACATTGTTCGTTTAATTTTTTATAGGTTTGCTCGTCAATATAATTCGTGCGATATAAGAGTTCGAGCCAATATCCTGCTTCGCTTGCTTCTTTGAGGGCCATTTCAAGTTTAGAAACAAAATCTTTAGTTTGCTTCATAGATATTTGCTCCTACGGAAGTACCACTTCTCCCAATTTGATTAGAAATAATTGATTCATGTTTTGATTTAAGGTCTTTAACAAGATTTATTATTTGTACGGAAAAATTCATTGATAATTCTGCAAGTTTATTTTCTTTCATAACGATACCTCATTTCTAAATCATAGTATCATATTTTATATTGAAAATCAATGATGTCGCCACCTGTGGTGGCTAATGATGTTTCGTAGCGTTGCTCCGAAATGATGTTGTTCGTCAGCGAACAATGATGTAATGTTTGCCATAAAACGTGGCGAAGCCACACATCATAAGCGACAGCGTCATCATACGCGAAGCGTACATCATTTGCCCGACAGGGCAAACATCATTCAAAAAAGTCCCTTTTGTCAGATGACAAAAGGGACTTTTTTGTTGGTGGAGATGGCGAGAATCGAACTCGCGTCCGAAAATGTTTCCCCACGACTTTCTCCGAGTGCAGTTATTGTATTAACATTCCCTCTGCACAACACCCAATAACAGGTTTTATGTTTCGGTAGCCTTTTATCTGTGACAACTTAAAGGCGTGGGTTGTTCACATTTACCGCAAATCGACGCCTTATCCTGCCTTCGCGGTTAAGGCAGGCAGACGAGCCGCATTAAGCGGCTAATGCTACTGGAGCAAATTTTTTGTCGTTTATTTTAAGGTGGAACTTTTATAGCGGTGTCCCGCCGCTACTCGCTTATCGTAGTTCTGCATCCCCGTCGAAACCTTTACATCCCCATATATGCACGAAAAATCGTGCTTATCTGTCGGTTTTTATAGCGCGCTCTATGTCGCGTTTTGCAGACTTTTTGGCTTCTGCTTCACGCTTGTCGTAGAGTTTCTTACCTTTGCAAAGTCCCAGCTCAACTTTCACCATACTGTTTTTAAAATAAAGCGAAAGCGGAATGAGCGCATAACCATCAAGTTTTACTTTCGAGAAAAGACGGTTTATCTCGCGCTTGTGCATCAAAAGCCGTCTTACTCTTAATGGGTCTTTGTTAAAAATGTTTCCCATTTCGTAGGGGCTTATGTGCATACCGTTTACGAAAATTTCGCCGTCGACAATATTGCACCAGGAATCTTTCAAATTCACTTTGCCTTGTCGCAAAGACTTTACTTCTGTACCGCAAAGTTCGATACCTGCTTCATATTTTTCTTCGACAAAATATTCGTGATATGCTTTCTTATTATTTGCAATAATCTTTATATTTTCACTCATCAGAGTTCACTCCTGCCTTCTAATGCGCGGGCAAGCGTTACTTCATCGGCATATTCAAGGTCACCGCCGACAGGAATACCGTAGGCAAGCCGTGTTATCTTTACGCCGAGGGGTTTTAACAGTCGTGAAAGATACATTGCCGTTGCCTCTCCCTCTACTGTCGGATTTGTTGCCATAATAACTTCGCATACCGAATTATCATTAAG
>JAZLJE010000176.1:0-2205 GCA_045617705.1 Ruminococcus sp. | reverse complement strand
TTTTGCACCGTCACATTTGAGTTCAATACATTCTATACTTTGCTTTGCGGTTTTGTAGAACTTCATTCTGTAAAAACCGAGAGCAATGAAAAACGCTGACAGTATTGCAAGAACAATGCCGATAATAATTCCCGAAGTATTGCTGACTATGGTAATAATAAAACTGTACGAGAAAAACAGAGCAATAACGGCAATTATTGCGAGGATATAAAAAGCAAATTGAATAACGGAAATGACAAATGCAAAGTTAAGTCCGTTTTTCGGTGTCGAGTCCGCCTTTGAACTTCTGCTTTTTGCAAAGATAAAAATGAAAGTAAAAGCAAAAAAGCCATAGAACAAAACAAAAGGCACAACGCTTGAAACAATCGGTGTAATATTTGCGCTGATAAAACTCGGGGACAGTTGTAATCCGCTTATACCAAACGATAAAAACAGTTTACTTAAAAACGGTACAACGCTCAAAAGGGAAACAATAGCCACATTAACAAAGTCTATAATTTTTGTATACATAGAAGCAAAAACAAATGCCAGTAAAGCATAGGCAAGGGCTTCTATTGCGGTAGATATTCCGATAAAAAGCGTGTTTTTGCGTTTAAAATAGTTTTTGATAATTGAAATGTTTTTTGAAAATGGATTAAAAGTATTGTTCATATTTGCCTCGGTTAAATATTATTTTCGTTATTAATATTTGTATCGATATCAACAGAACTGTCGGTATCTTCTGCTTGCGTGTTTTCAAAAGACTCTTGCTCAAGTTCTTGTATATCAATCGGGAGTTCTTGATTTTCGGGTTGATAGTTTTGCGTGAAGTTGTTATACCCGTCTGAATAGTCTTTAATATATTCGTAAAGTGCATCTTCAACATCGTCTTTGTAGTCAAAGGCGATTTTTGCTTGTAGGATTAACTTGATAAAGGTGATTATGGTGACAACTATTCCGACACCCAAAAGCGGGATAACAGGGCTGATGTCAAAGTTGTAAAGTGACTTATACATAGAACCCGTTATCGTAACCATAACTGTTAAGAATGTCAAAAACAGAACAAAAACTCCTAAACCGACAGATGACAGAACATACATAACCGCTGTAGGCTTTGCACCTTTGGTTGAAAGTCTTTCTCCGTTTAGTGCTTTCCTTATACTATTTATATACAGTAACTTGTTGATAGTTGTATAAAGTATGAGAAAAACCGAAACCCCCGCTATTATTATAGAAACAATAGTAATAAGAGTAATGTTTTCTTTTTCGGATGTTTTTGTAAAGCCGACAAGAATAGGTGTAATAAAAGTTACGACCAGCATATAGAACGATACAAAACATCCTGCAATCAGGTTGATGATGGCAACAATAAATTGAATAACAAAACCCGATTTCGGAGTGGCGTATTCGTTTTTGTTGTTACATTTGCAGAAGATAATAAGGTTTGCGATAATCAACAAAACGGTAACGGCAATATACGGGAGCATAGAGAGAGCGGATATTCCCATAGATATAGCAGAAAAAGATTTTATATACGGGGATATATCTCTGCCTGTTTGTTCAATTGCAATCTTGGATGCAAATTCAAGTGTGGATTTTAATAAGTTTGCAGATAAAACTATCGTCAGTCCCGCAAAAAGTATTGACAGAATGTCAATAATCGAAATGGTGACCAACTTTTTAGTTTTGAAAGTCTCTTTGATAACAGCAAGGTTGTTTTGGGGCATAAATGCTTGTTGTTCATTCATAAAAATCAACTCCTAACTTATTTTACAATAAATGAAAACATAAATCAACAATATTCGACACAATATTTTGTGGTAATTAAAATATGCAACTCAAAAGGTTGCGGTTTTGTGAGTATGAAAAAATTTTTTAAAAAAATTAAAAAAAGGTATTGACTTTTAGTGTTTGCAGTAATATAATTGAAATGTTCGCGAATGAAAGAAAAACCGATAAAAAACCTCTGTTTTTAACAAGTTTTTGGGTAAAATTTCGTTCAAAGCGACGAAAGGACCTTGAAAATTAAACAACGAAGTAAGAAGAAACCCGTAATTACTTTGAGAGCGCCGAAGCAGAGATGCAACGGAAAGTACTCAAGAAATAATTACAGTGAGATGACACTAAAAAACATCAAGTAAGTAATCGAGAGATTACGGACAGAAAACACGCAAGTGTTTGATGAGCAGAGAAGATGCTCTAAAAAAGATTTTAAGGCAAAGGCCT
>JAZLJE010000175.1:0-7956 GCA_045617705.1 Ruminococcus sp. | reverse complement strand
ACTGCGGTTATCGTCCTTTCAGGGTTATTAAACGCACTGAAAATCGTCAAAAAAGACAAAGAGAGTGTGCGGATAGTCATAAACGGTATCGGTGCGGCGGGTTCTTCTGTTTGCCGTCTGCTTTTGTCGGCGGGATTTAAAAATATTATCCTTTGCGACAAATTCGGTATCATAAATGAAAATGACAGTAACATTCCTTTTGACTATATGAAAGAACTTGCAAAACTTACCAACCGCGAGCATATAAGCGGAACCCTTCAGGATGCTTTGGTCGGTGCTGATGCTTTCTTGGGCTTTTCAAAACCCAACCTTGTCACAAAAGAAATGATAAGGTCGATGAACAAAGATGCCGTGATTTTTGCCTGTGCAAATCCCACGCCCGAGATTTTTCCCGAAGAAGCAAAAAAAGGCGGGGCAAAAATCGTTTCAACAGGCAGGAGTGACTACCCGAACCAGATTAACAATGTGCTTGCTTTCCCGGGAATTTTCCGCGGGGCGTTTGATGTTCGTGCAAGCGAGATAAACGAAGAAATGAAAGTAGCGGCGGCGTATGCTATCGCAAATTTGATTTCAGACGACGAACTTAACGAAAACAATATCATTCCGAAACCGTTTGACAAAAGAGTCGCAAAGGCTGTTGCAAAAGCCGTAGCAGACGCAGCAAGAAAAACAGGTGTAGCGAGGATTTAGTTTTAAGTGTTAAGTTTTAAGTTTATATAGGGGGTTTAATGATATTGTTTTATTTATTTAGAATAATCATTATGGTTGCCATTTGCATCGGTATATATTTTTTATTCAAAAAATCGCATATTAAACCTAAAAAAGTATCGCTGATTGTTGCATTGATATTGATAGTTGTTGTGACGATGGTATCAATGTTCATCCCCATAGAAAACACTTTCATAACTTTTTCAACGCCTGAATCTGCTTTTCACTACACCAACTTCGGAGAAGTCAAATTGACGGTGGAGGGTGAGCAAAGCGATTTTGTTGTTGCCGACTATAACGATACCGACATCTTGCTGATTATTCCGAAAACAGACACAGGTTGGAAATTAGGGTTAGGAATAGACACAAAAAAGGTAACACAAAAAATTGAGTCGGGTATTACACTTTATGTTTACCGATATAAAGATACAGATGATTACTATATTATGATATTAGACACAAACGGTGGGGAAAGTCAAATATCGGATAGCAACAATTCAAAATTTTACAGTTTAACAAAAGAAAACTCTGCGCTGAATAAAAACTTCTACACATATTACGCATATATAGGCGACTTTAGTAGCGGATATACGGTAACTGTAAACGGAAACTCGATGGTATTTGAGAAATAAACATAGAAAACGCTCGGCATACTAATGTATGCCGAGCATTTTTAGTGTTAAGTTTTAAGTGTTAAGTTATCGGTTAAGACAAGGTAGCATAGATGACGGCTTTTATCGTGTGCATACGGTTTTCCGCCTCGTCAAAGACAATGGAGTTTTCACTTTCAAAAACTTCGTCGGTGACTTCCATACAGTTTATTGCAAATTTTTCGCTTATCTCTTTGCCTATTGTTGTGTTAAGGTCGTGGAAAGCGGGCAGACAGTGCATAAATTTGCAGTTGTCGTTTGCGTTTTCCATAAGTTCTTTTGTAACTCTGTACGGGGTAAGGTCTGCTATTCGCTCTGCCCAGACTTCGTCGGGCTCACCCATAGATACCCAAACATCCGTGTAGATTACATCGGCGTTTTTGGTCGCTGTCATCGGCTCTTCTATAAATTCAAGCGTCGCGCCTGTTTTTTTTGCGATTTCTTCGCAGGTTTTGATAAGGGAACTGTCGGGGAAATACTTTTTATTTGTGCAGGCGACAAAGTGCATACCCATTTTTGCACAGCCGACCATAAGCGAGTTACCCATATTGTAGCGAGCGTCTCCCATATATACGAGTTTTTTGCCTTTGAGTTCACCGAGGTGTTCTCTGACAGTCAAAAAGTCAGCGAGTATCTGTGTCGGGTGAAACTCATTTGTAAGACCGTTGTAAACGGGAACACCCGCGTATTTTGCAAGGTCTTCGACGATATTTTGCGAAAAGCCTCTGTATTCGATAGCGTCATACATTCTGCCGAGCACTCTTGCTGTATCTTTGATACTTTCTTTCTTGCCGATTTGCGATGAACTCGGCTCAAGATAGGTACTGCTCATACCAAGGTCGTTTGCTGCGACTTCAAAAGCACAACGGGTTCTTGTAGAAGTTTTTTCAAAAATCAAGGCGATGTTTTTTCCCTCGCACAGGCGGTGGGGAACACCAGCCTTTTTCTTTTTCTTAAAATCTTCTGCAATATCAATAAGAGAGGTGATTTCATCTGTAGTGAAGTCGAGAAGTTTCAGGAAATTTTTACCTTTGAAATTTTCCATCACAGTTCCTCCTTCAAAGTTTCTTTTATGATTTCTACTGCCTTTTGGAGTATTGAAAATTCAATATTAAGCGGGGGCAAAAGACGAACTTTATCTTTTGCACTAAGGCATAAAACGCCCTTTTCCTGCAAGCGTTTTATTGTTCTTTTTGCGTCTTGTTCGGGCTTTATTCCGAGCATAAGACCTTTACCGCTTATACTTTCTACGCCTTTAGCGTTTTCAAGTTGTGAGAAGATGTATTCACTCTTTTTGTTTACATCTTGCAAAAGATTGTCGTCTATACGGGAAAGCACCGACAAAGCACTTGCACAGCAAACGGGATTACCGCCGAAAGTCGAGCCGTGGTCACCAAAATTAAATACATCTTTGACCTTGTCACTCATCAATGTAGCACCCAAGGGCAGTCCTCCCGCAAGTCCTTTTGCGGTGGAAACAACATCGGGGTTTATATCATAATTCATATATGAATAAAGTTTTCCTGTTCTGCCGTTGCCTGTTTGCACTTCGTCAATGATGAGGATAATATCATTTTCTTTTGCATACTTTTCGACACCCTTGACAAAGTCAAAGTCGAGGACATTTATTCCGCCCTCACCCTGTACGGTTTCGAGCATAATACCTGCACATTTTGTATTTTCGGCAAGGCCCAAAAACGCGTCAAGGTCATTAGCCTTTGTGCTTATAAAACCCTCTGTCAGCGGGGTGTAAAGGGTGTGAAAACTTTCCTGTCCTGTTGCCGAGAGGGTAGTGAGTGTTCTGCCGTGGAAAGAGTTTTCGAGTGTGATTATGTTAAAGTAATCTTTGCCCTTTTTGCTTTGAGCGTATTTACGGGCAATTTTTATTGCACATTCGTTTGCTTCTGCACCCGAATTTGAGAAAAAGACTTTGGACATACCTGTCTTTTCGCAAAGCATTAGGGCGAGTTCTGCACACGGCTTTGTGTAGAAAAGGTTGGAAATGTGAGTAAGCGTTTTTGCTTGGTTTTCAATAGCCTCGCAGATTTTTTCGTCACATACACCGAAAATGTTTACACCTATGCCTGATGTCAGGTCGATGTATTCCTTGTCGTTTTCGTCATAAAGAAGAGAACCTTTGCCCTTTACGATTTCGATATCAAAACGACCGTATGTTGAAGCGACATATTTTTTATCAAGTTCTTTTATGTTCATTCTTTATCACCTACGACCATAGTGCCTGCACCTTCGTTGGTGAGCAACTCCATAATTATTGAATGGTGTACTCTGCCGTCCATAATGGTGACTTTTTCAACACCTTTGTAGATAGCCTCGATACAGCAACCGACTTTCGGTATCATACCGCCCGAGATAACGCCGTCTTTGTAGAGTTCGTGCGCCTCGCTGACGGTGACAACTGGGATGAGTGAATTCTCATCATTTGTGTCTTTGAGAATGCCTGCGATATCTGTCATCATAATAAGACGCTTTGCAGACAAAGCCCCCGCAATATATGCGGCGGCGGTGTCGCCGTTGATGTTATAGGCGTTGCCCTGTTTGTCACAGGCGATAGTGGAAATTACGGGGATATATCCTTTTTCGAGCAAATCAAAAACAGGGGTTATGTTTATATTCGTAATCTCGCCGACGAAGCCTAATTTTTCGTCTTTCATCTGCGCTTCGATAAGTCCGCCGTCCATACCGGAAATGCCCATTGCTTTTCCGCCTTTTGACTCAAGCAGATTAACTAAAGTTTTATTGACTTTACCCGACAATACCATTTGAACGATATCAACTGTTTCTTTGTCGGTGACACGCAGACCGTCGATAAATTTCGGCTCTTTGCCGAATTTTGCCATAACTTCGTTTATTTCGGGGCCGCCTCCGTGAACCAAAACGACCTTAACGCCGATTAGCCACAGCAAAACGATATCCTGCATAACCTGTTCTTTGAGTTCGTAGTTTATCATAGCGTTTCCGCCGTATTTTATTACGACAATTTTACCGACATATTTTTTGATGTACGGGAGGGCTTGGACAAGCACCTCGGCACGCTCCGGATTTGAAAAATTTGTGTTCATAGTATCACGTCCTGTAATCGCCGTTGATTTTTACATAATCGAATGTGAGGTCGCAACCCCAAGCGGATGAAGAAAATTCACCGTCTTTCAAATCTACTAAAATTTCGATTTCGTTTTCAAGGAGAATTTCCTTTGCTTTTTCTTCGGAAAAGTCGATTGAATGTCCGTTTTTGCAGACCTTTATTTCGCCTTTGCAACTTTTAAACGATACATCAATTTTGTTTACATCGACATCTGCTTTTGAGTAGCCTATCGCACAAAGCACCCTGCCCCAGTTTGCGTCTGCACCGAACATAGCGGCTTTGAGCAAACTTGAACAGATAACGCTTTTTGCAACGGTTTTTGCAACACTTTTTGAAGACGCACCGCTGACGTTACATTCAAGCATTTTTGTAGCACCTTCGCCGTCTGCGGCTATCATTTTGCAAAGTCCGACGGTAACTGAATTCAGTGCTTTCATAAAGGTTTTGAAGTCGTCGTTGTCGGATATTATCTTTTCATTTTCAGCCATACCGTTAGCCAAAACGGTGACCATATCATTTGTTGAAGTGTCGCCGTCAATCGAGAGCATATTGAAGGTGTTTTGTATATCGGTTGAGAGGGCTTTTTGGAGCATTTCCTGCGATATAGCAACATCGGTTGTGATGAATACAAGCATTGTAGCCATATCGGGATGTATCATTCCGCTGCCTTTTGCCATACCGCCTATGGTACATTCTTTGCCGTTAAGTTCAAAACTTACCGCAATTTGTTTATCCACAGTGTCGGTTGTCATAATGCCGTTTGCGGCGTCGTCATTGCCTTTTCTTGAAAGACTTTTGCAAAGAGTGGGAATAGCATTTTGTATCGGAGTGATATCGAGTTTTTGACCGATAACACCCGTTGACGCAACTACAACATCTTCTGCCGAAACAGGCAAATTTTCCGATACAAGCGCGGACATTTTCTCGGCAATTTCTATGCCGTCTGCGTTGCAGGTATTTGCGTTGCCTGAGTTACATATAACCGCCTGCGCGATACCGTTCTTTATATGTTCTTTTGTAACCGTAAGAGGAGCACCTTTGACAAGATTTGTCGTATATACAGCCGCCGCAGTACAGGGCTTTTCGCTGTATATTAGCGAAAGGTCTTTTTTTGTTTTGTCCTTGCGTATGCCACAGTGCATTCCCGAAGCGGTAAAACCTTTTGCGGCACACACTCCTCCTAAAATTTTCTTCATAATAACCTCATTATTTTACAACAAGTCCCAAACTTTCGTCTTTTTTCAGGACAATGTTCATATTCTGTATAGCCGCACCCGAAGCGCCTTTTCCGAGATTGTCAAAGCGTGAAACGAGTACGAGTCTGTCATCATTTCCGACAACGGAAATTTCCATCATATCGGAGTATGAAAGTTTGTTTGCACTCAAAAATCCGTTTTCATCAGCGTTGTCGCAAAAGCGGATAAGCCCGTTTTTGTAGTAGTCTTTGTAGACGGTTTTGAGTTCGTCAAGTGAAATGCCGATTTCGTCTTTTGATAAGGGGATTAGAACTTCCATACCGCAGTAGTACGGTGCGACAGTCGGCAAAAACAGGGGGCTGTTTTCAAGACCGCTGTACTTTTGCATTTCTGGCAGATGTTTATGATTTTGCGAAAGTCCGTAAACTCTTGGGGCTTCTAAAAGAGTGTCCCTGTTTTCGCTTTCATAATCTGCTATCATTTTCTTTCCACCACCTGAATAACCTGTCAGCGAAAAGCAGGAAAGGACTTTGTCTTTTTTGATAATGCCGAAATTCGTCAAAGGGGCAACAAGGGCGATAAAACCGCTTGCGTGACAACCGGGGTTTGTTATCCTCTTTGCGTTTTCTATCTTTTCTTTTTGCGAGGAAAGTTCGGGCATTCCGTAAGTAAATCTTTCGTCTGTTCTGTGTGCTGTTGAAGTATCGATAATAACCGTGTTGGGGTTTTCGACAAGAGTCAGCGCTTCTTTTGCCGCATCGTCGGGCAGACAGAAAAAAGTAATATCGGAATTGTTTATCATTTCTTTGCGGTGGGAAATATCCTTGCGGTACTCATCGGAAAGAGTGAGAAGTTCTATATCCTCTCTGTCTTTGAGCCTGTCTTTGAGCCGCAGCCCCGTTGTACCTGCACCGCCGTCTATAAAAATTTTTGTCATAGTTTTTCTCTTACAAATTTAATTTGTTTTTCTACCGAGGATTTTGATGTTCCGCCCTCGCTTGTTCTCTTGTTGACACAAGTTAAAAGTTCAATGCTTTCGTATACATCGTCGTCAAAGATTTCGGAAAATTCTTTGTACTTTTCAAGAGGAACACTCTCAAGAACAAGATTGTTTTTAATACAGTAGGCGACAATTTCACCTGAAATTTTATAGGCTGACCTGAAAGGCATACCTTTCTTTGTAAGGTAATCTGCAAGGTCGGTTGCGTTGATAAAGCCCTCGCTTGCCGCTTTCTTCATATTTTCTTCGTTTGCTTTTATTGTGCCAAGCATTGACGAGAAAATATCAAGACATTTTTTGACGGTATCGCAGGCATCGAAAATACTTTCTTTGTCTTCCTGCATATCTTTGTTGTAAGCAAGGGGAAGTCCTTTGAGCATAGTGAGTGTTGCGATAAGGTCGCCGTAAACCCTGCCTGTTTTTCCCCTTACGAGTTCAGCCATATCGGAGTTCTTTTTCTGAGGCATAATCGACGAGCCTGTTGTAAATGCATCGGAAACCTCCACAAACCTGAACTCCCAACTTGACCAAAGGATGATTTCTTCCGAAAAACGAGAGAGGTGCATCATAAGGATAGACAAGTCAGAGAGAAGTTCAACACAGAAATCACGGTCGGAAACGCCGTCGAGTGAATTCAGCGCGATATCGGAAAAGCCGAGTTTTTCTGCTTCGAAATATCTGTCGGTGTCATAGGTAGTCCCCGCCAGTGCACAACAGCCAATCGGCGAAATGTTCATTCTCTTTTTGCAGTCTTCTATCCTGTCGACATCACGCAAAAGCATCATAGCGTAGGAAAGAAGATGATGTGCAAAAGTTATCGGTTGAGCCCTTTGAAGATGGGTGTAGCCGGGCATAATCGTATCTTTGTAGAGTTCTGCTTTGTCACAGATAACGGACAAAAGCGTTTTTGCTTTTCCAATAATTTCATCACATTCGTCTTTGAGATACATCCTCAAATCAAGCGCAACCTGGTCGTTTCTTGAACGGGCGGTATGAAGTTTTTTGCCGACATCACCGATTTTTTCCGTTAATATCTGCTCGACAAACATGTGAATATCTTCACATTCAAGGTCAATTTTTAATTTGCCTTTTTCAATGCTTTCGAGAATATCACAAAGGCCAGAAACAAGTGCATCTTTTTCTTTTATGCTTATGATGTTTTGTTTTGCAAGCATCCCTGCGTGTGCTATACTGCCCAAAATATCCTGCTTATACATTCTCATATCAAAACTGATAGATGAGTTGAAGTCGTCTGCAAGTTTTGAAGTATCGGCAGATGTGCGTCCTGCCCACATTTTC
>JAZLJE010000174.1:0-18012 GCA_045617705.1 Ruminococcus sp. | reverse complement strand
TTCCTAACTCCTAATTCCTAACTCCTCACTCCTAACTTTAATTATCAATTATCAATTGTTTACAGTTTGTTCTTCTATTTTTAATTTTTTATGGTAGAATATAGTAGAAAGGGTGGGTATTATGAAATTTTATGATATTTCGATGGATACATTAACTGCAAAAGTGTATAAAGGCGACCCCGATACACAGTATAGTTTTATCAAAAGCACAG
The DNA here is from genome assembly GCA_045617705.1 of Ruminococcus sp. GTDB lineage: Bacteria > Bacillota > Clostridia > Oscillospirales > Acutalibacteraceae > Ruminococcoides. The sequence continues at coordinate 17,800 of JAZLJE010000174.1, read as the reverse complement.
ATAACGACGATATATATAATCTGTCACAGTTTTCGATGTGTTCTCACGCAGGGACTCATATAGATGCGCCGTTCCATTTTGACGAAGACGGGAAAAAAATCGGCGAAATGAGAATGTCACAGTTCTATGGTAAATGTACCGTTGTGACAATAGAAGGAATACTCACGGGCGAAGATATCGAAAGGCTCTTGCCACATTGTAACAGGCGCATTATCTTCCATTCGAATTCTACCGCATATTTTTCTTTTTCTGCGGCACAGGTACTCTCTGACAGCAATGTTGTTTTGGTCGGTACCGATGCTATGTCGATTGCCCCCGATTTTGACGAAGCAAAAACTCACCAAACTCTTGCGAGGGCGAATATTGCGGTACTTGAAAATCTTGTACTTACCGGAGTGAAAGACGGAATATATACCCTGTGTGCTTTTCCGTTGAAACTCTCGTCCCTTGAAGCCGCACCCTGCAGGGCGGTACTTATTGAAGAGGGAAAAGGATTTTGATTTTTCGGAGTGTATTATGAAGAAAGTAACATCATTGATTATCCTTTGTTTTTTGATATTGACGGCTGTTTGTTTTTCCGGCTGTAATACGCAGAAAGCACAGGTAACATCTGTTTTGAATATTGATGAAAATTTTTCGGGGAGCAGGCTTATTACCGTAAAACTGCCCCTTTCGTGTGATGTCGACTCCATACAGAACGATATTGTAGAAAAAGGTATGTATGAAGATATGGAAAATGTGTCTTGTGAGTACCTCGGAGTTGAGCAGGACGGCTATACCTTTGAGTTCGAAATTAAGTTTTCATCAAAAGACGAATACGAGTCTTCGGTGTCGAAAATTATCGGCAGAGAAGCATCCGCCTTTATTTCCAATAAGAACACCATACTCTCAAACGGTTTTCGAATGAAAGAAGATTTCGACACAAGCGACCTTATCTCATTTTTTACAAAGGTATCAAAAAGCAATAAGTCAACCGAAAATGTTGAGTATGATTATATAAAGAACACCGTAACAGTAGAAAAAGATACCTTCGACACACAAAGTACGGTGGATATCTCCACAATAGACGGTGTGCCGATAAACTCAATAAAAATCCAAACGGTAAATTCAAAAGATGACCTCTATGACCGCACAATTACCTTTTCCATTCCAAACGATACTTATAACAAACTGTCAAATGAACTAATAGGTTATTTCGAAACAAACACCTCACCAAAAGCCCAGTATTACGGATTTACATCCCAGGGCGAAGCGTGGGAGTATCAGGTTATATACAAGGGATTGTCACTCGACGAAATGTCAGAAGTGACAAGGATGATTTTAGACAGCGACAGCGATAAGATTTTCTACGGTGACAGAGATAACTCATCAACTCCGTTGTCGGAAGGACTGACTTTTGAAGAAAGTTTTGACACATTCTCTTTTGTCGGTAACGAAAAAAAGCCGGTGAAAATTACTTATGAATATGCTCTCCCGACTTTGACTACCCACGGCGACGGCAGTATAAAGAAAAACGGTGATTGGCAGAACACAGGCGAGTGGACAGACGGCGTGTTTTCGCTCGACTTTACCGACGATGTATTCTCTGTGCGTATTCCCGACGGTATTGAGTATAATATAAGCGGGATAAACTTCATATTACAGATTGACGACGAAGACAGTTTTGTCCGTACAACCGAATTTTTGTATTCCAAAAATGACGGCGAAAACGGCAGAAACTACGCCTATAATTTCTTTGCAAAAAAGAATGCCGATGTTGAAAATTACGAAACCGACGATAACCTTGTCTGTGCCGTAAAACTCAAAGGAACATCATCAGAGATTACCGAGCAACTTGTAAAATATTTCGGTAGCGGTAATTTTGTTAACTACGATATAGATGAAAACGCTTTGTCCCTTTCAAAGAAAACCGCCTTGACCGATTATATCAGCCTTGGGCATATTCTAAATTCCAACAATGCTCTACAGCCGATGACCTACACGGTACTCACAAAGTCAAACGAGAATATGTTATCGCTAAACGATGATTTGGGCAGTACAACTTACGCAAAAGACGGTGAAAACCTCTCGATAAAATTCACCGGCGGAAAATCCACCGTAGTATACCACGGAAACATTCCGATAGTATCTCATATAATCGTGTATATTATTGTTTGTGCCGTTCTTCTTTGTGCTACGGTTTTGCTGATAATTTTTATGACAAACAAAAAAGTTTTCAAACGAGGAAAGAAAAAAACAGATGTATAAACTTGTTGTATTTGATTTAGACGGCACTCTTGCCGATACAATAGAAGATTTGAAAAATTCCGTGAATGATGCTTTACAAAAAAACTCTTTGCCTGTTCATAGCAGCGAAGAATACAAAACCTTTGTCGGTAACGGCGCTGACAAAATGATTGAACTTGCGTCGGGATATGAAAAAGGAACGAAGATTTTTGAGAATATCAAAAGCGGTTTTGAAAGTTACTATGCCGAGCATACCTGCGACTGTACAAAACCCTACGACGGTATGGCAGAACTTCTTGAAACCTTGAACAAACTCAATATAAAAACAGCCGTGCTGTCAAACAAGCCGACTGTCTATGTCCCAAAAGTAGTAAAAAAACTTTACCCCGAACACAAATTTGAATTTATGCTGGGGCAAAGTATAGATTTTCCTCGAAAGCCGAACCCGTCTGCCTTGCTCTTTATGATGAAAGAACTCGGTGTGGAAAAGTGTGAAACACTTTATGTCGGCGACAGTAATGTCGATGTTATCACAGCACATAACGCCGGCGTTCCCGTCTGCGGTGTATCGTGGGGATTTCGCCCGGTTTCTGAATTGAAAGAAACAGGTGCAGATACAGTTGTCGATAATGCAGAAGAACTTTTAGAAGTTATTAAGGCAGGAAAAATATGAACGCGGTTAACTATCAAAAAGAACTCGACAAGTTGACAGAGAAAAACAGACAAAGCGGAATAAGACCGAAACTTATGCTTCATGTCTGTTGCGCGGTGTGTGCAAGTTATGTTCTTGAATATTTGTCGCAGGATTTTGATATATATATAGTATATTACAATCCTAATATAACAAAGAAAGAAGAATACGAATACCGTTTTTCTGAACTCAAAAGACTTCTTTTGGAAATGCCGTTACAGGGAAAAGTCGAAATAATCGACTGTGAATATGACAGTAAAAGTTTCTTTGATACGGTAAAAGGTCTTGAAAAAGAAAAAGAGGGCGGAAAGCGTTGTAGTGTTTGCTTTAAAGAAAGACTTACATACACTGCGAAAAAGTCCCTTTTATATAATTGCGATTATTTTGCAACAACGCTGACAATAAGCCCTTTGAAAAATGCCGAAGTAATAAATAAGGTTGGCTTGAATATCGAAAAAGAAATCGGTGCAAAATACCTTCCAACCGACTTCAAGAAAAAGAACGGCTACAAACGCAGTATAGAACTTTCTAAGATATATAATCTTTATCGGCAGAACTACTGCGGATGTATCTTTTCAAAAAACGAGGTTGACAAAAATACCGATATATGATATTTTACTTTTGTTAAGAGGGAGTAGTTATAATTGTGTGTCCAACAGCCCCTCGGCTTTGCCGATGGACACTCACCTTTTTTGAGGAACGAGACTTTTAGCGTAGTATTACGCTGAAAGTCTTTTTTGCAGTATTGACTTTGGAGGAAGAAATGCAGACTTTTTTGACATTCTTTTTATTTGCTGTCGGTCTTGTGCTGATAATCAAAGGCGGCGACTGGTTTGTTGATGCCGCTTCGTGGATAGCAAAGGTATCGGGCATACCGCAGTTTATTATCGGTGCAACTATTGTCAGTATCGCAACGACCTTGCCCGAAATCCTTGTTTCGGTAATGGCGGCTGCACAGGGTAATGTAGAAATGGCAACGGGAAATGCGATAGGTTCCGTTACCGCAAACACCGGTATGATTTTGGGACTTAGTATTATCTTTATGCCCGTAGCGGTAAACAGAAACAAGTACCTGCCGAAATCTTTGATACTTATGGGTGCGATAGTTCTTTTGTGGGCTTTGTCGCTCAAAGGCGAACTTACTTTATTTGCATCTATAATAATGTTTGTATGTTTTGCATTCTTTATTTATGAGAATATCATCGAAGCAAAGCGTGATATGACATCAAATGAAGAAAAGGACAAAGGCGACACAGACAAAAAGACCGTAGTAATAAATATATTAAAGTTTATTGTCGGTGCGGCTTTTATCGTAATAGGCTCAAGACTTCTTGTGAACGAAGGCACGATTATCGCAACCGATATTCTCCATATTGATGAAAGAATAGTATCGCTTACTTTGGTAGCGGTCGGAACATCTTTGCCCGAGTTGGTAACAACCTTAACGGCAATAGCAAAGAAACAGAGTTCTCTATCTGTCGGAAATATAGTCGGTGCGAATATTATCGATATGCTTTTGATACTTCCGATATGTTCCTTTATTTCGGGTGGCTCTTTACCCGTTGCGTTTACAACAATATGGATAGATTTGCCCGTAGCGTTGGTTGTTACCTTGATAACCTTGCTACCAATGCTGATAACAAAGAAATTTCACCGTTGGCAGGGAATACTGTCTTTGTTGGTATATATCGGATATGTTATACTGATTTGTGTAATATGATTTTTTCGGCGGTCTTTACGACCGCCGTTTTTTGTCAAAAAATGCACTTGTGTTATTAAAAGTATTATGTTAATATACTTATGTATAAGCAAAAGATAAGGGGTGTATTTATGAGGGCAGACGGAAAGAAAGTAAAAAATGCGGATGCGATGTACCTTGTTGCGGCACATTTTATGCCAAAGCGTGTTGACTCAATGAATATGACTACAATAGATATACCGGTAGAGCCGATGCGCAAATATCTCAACAAGAAAAGAAAAGAAGGCAAACGATACAGTCATATGACTTTGTTTGTCACAGCATTCTTGCATACTCTTGCTCAGTATCCCGGACTCAACCGTTTTGTTGTGAATAAAAGAACTTATGCACGAAATGAAATCGCTATCGGTATGGTTGTTTTGAAAAACGGAAGTATGGACCAGCACGGTGCTATGGATAAAATGTTCTTCAAAGCAGACAACAGCCTTGACGAGGTTGACGAGATTATCAACAGTTATGTAAACAAAAACCGTGATATGGAAGATGAAAACGCTACCGACAAAGCAGTACGCATCTTTTTGAGTATTCCCGGTCTTGTTCGTGTCGGTGTAAATTTCTTCCGCTTCCTTGACAGGCATAACCTTATGCCGAAAAAATTTATTGATATGAGCCCGTTCCACGCAACTGCGGTTATGACCAACCTTGCTTCTATCCGTACAAATGAGATATATCATCATATTTATGAATTCGGTACAACTTCAATGGCTCTTGCTATGGGCAATATGAGAGAAGTCCCCGTAAGGAAAAAGGGCGAGATAGAATTTGTCAGATGTATTCCTATGGGTATAGTTATGGATGAGCGTATCGCATCGGGCAGTTACTTTGCTCTTGCTTTCCACAAATTCCGGTCTTTGCTCCAAAACCCCGAACTTCTGGAAGAAATACCGGAAGTAAAAGAAGATATAGTATAATACATATATAATAATTAGTTAAAAGCCTTTTCGGTTAACAGCCGAAAAGGCTTTTTTTCTGCCCAAAACAAAAAGTCAAAGCAAAAACATAATTTTTTGTTGGAAAACGAGGAAAATTATACAAAAATCGGGTTACAAAGGTAATTTCCTTGTAATCATTAACTAATTTTGGAAAAAAGTGCAGAAAACAAGCGGTTTAATGCGGTATTGGAAAAATAAACCTTCTTGTTTCTTTGGCAGAATATTACATAATTCGCATATCGAAATATACAAAAGGGTAAATAAAATATTACAAACATGGAAAATGATGTTTATTATGTTACAAAAGAATAATAAAAGTTCGAAAACTGTAATCGTTTTAATTCGAAAATAACATAATTGTTGTTGGAAATGGCAAAAACTGCGTTCTATAATGAAATTGCTCATAAAGCAGAAAATTTATGTAAATTAGCCAGAAAACTAATTTATTATTAGGAGGAAACCAAAAATGCGAGAAAGAAAATTTAACAAACTATTAAGCCTCGTACTCGTAGTTGCTATGATTATGTCAGCAGTTGTTGTTGGCGTTGTAGTAGCAAGTGCAACTGACTATTCCGGATACTGCTTGTTCGGTTATATCGGTGGCGTTGACTACGGTTGCGAATCAGACTGGCAAAATGTCGGTGACTATGTATTTGATGCAAGCGGTCACTTGACAGCATCCTTGCCCGGTGATGCAAGCGGAGACGCTTACGTCGCAGTCAAAACAACAGACTGTGCTAACTGGTATATGTTTATATCTTATTGTCAAGATACTACAGGCACACTCTACAAGACAGATGCTCCCGAAGCACCTACAGAGAAAATGCACATCCCCGGCGACACAGAAGTAACATTTACTTTGGTTGACAACGGCGACGGCACTTTCACACTCAGTTATGAAACCGGTTCAACACCCACAGAAGAGCCTGTTCCTACAGAAACAGAGCCTGTTCCTACAGAGACAGAGCCCGTTCCTACAGAAACACAAGAGCCTGCTGAAAACTGTGTAATTACAATCGGTGACAAAGACTACACACTCAATATAGGCGATACACTCACCTATACATACTTCCTCAATGTTAATGACCAGACATCCGGCGAACACAAGGGCTTCATCCAGGATATCCAGTGCGACCTTCCTTACGATGATACTTTGCTCAAAGTAAAGGCTCTCGGTGACGATCAGTTCCCGATCATCAACAGTGGTAACCTTATCTACAACGATCTGGATTCTATGATTAGTTTCAACTCAACAAGAAATTCAGGCTTCCGTTTTGATACAGACGAAAGCATTCTTGCTCAAATCGAATTCGAAGTTATCGGCAACGGTAAAGGCGAACTCAAAAACCAAATCGTTAATATGTCCGACTTAGACGGAAATCATTTCGTTGACAAGGGCGAAGTTCATACACAGTGGGGTTACAAAGAAATAGGCGACACAGGTGAAGAACCTTCTTCAGAGACCATTCCTACAGAAACAACAAAGCCCGGTCCGACAGAAACTGTTACTCCCGGTTCATCATCAATCAAAGTTAACGGCAAAGAATACGAAGTTAAAGTTGGCGACAAAGTTACATTCAGAACAGTTATGAACGTAACAGACGCTACAAAAGGCAACACCTACACAGATGCAAAGGGCAATGTTAGAGATACAACAGGCATGATTCAGAATATCGATGCTTTCACATCTTACACAGGCTCAATGCTCAAACTCATTCCTCAGTATAATGAACCCGAAGACCCCAGACTCTTGCCTGAATATGAACCCATTATGTTCCCGATTCTTTCTAATAGCGGTCTTATCAACAATATCGACCTCGAAAACGAAGTAACATTCAACGCAACAACAGAAAAAGGCTACTACTTTGATTCTGATGATTGCATCGTTTGTGAATATGTATTCGAAGTAATCGGCGAAGGCAAAGGCGAAATCGTTACTAACTTCAGAACAATGTGCCCGCTCGTTAACGACCTTTCAATAAGAATCGTTGACAACGGCGAAACAAAGATTCCGTTCTATCATCTCGATACACTCGAAACACCTATCCGTCCGACAGAGACAGAATCTTCTGAGACTCAAGAAACTTCAGAGACTCAGGAAACATCAGAGACTCAGGAAACATCCGAAACTCAGGAAACAACAGAGCCTGCTCCTGTACACGGTCTCTTCCTCAAGGTTGACGGTCAGTACTATCCTGTAGAACAGGGCGAAACATACACATATTCATACTACCTCAAAGTTCCGGAGAAGGTTGAAGCATTCGACGCAACAACATTCTTTGATACAAACGGCGTAGAATGGACTCCTGTTCTTGACGGTCACGGTGAAGTTGACGAAGTAGTTCTCTATCCTGTTGCTCAGGGTAACGGTATGATTACTAACTACAATGTTCCCGGACAGATTATCTTCAACGGCTCTAACTACAAGGGCTACTGGTTCGATACAGATGATACAAAACTCATCACAACTCAGTTCAAGGTAACTGCTTCTGAAGGTATCTATGAAATCAACACAGTTATGAAGACTCTTGCTGATATCAACGACCACAAGTATGTATTCAACCGCGAAATAGTTGATCCTAACTTCTCAACTGTTGAAAAGATTGAAAATGTACAGCCCGGTCCTATCCCGACAGAAACAACAGAGCCTATCCCGACAGAAACAACAGAACCTGTTCCGACAGAGACAACTGAGCCTGTTCCTACAGAGACAACTGAGCCTGTTCCGACAGAAACAACAGAGCCTCAGCCGACTACAGAGCCTGTTCCGACAGAGACAACAGAGCCTACAGAAGCACCTTCAACACAGGCTCCTTCAACAGTTGCTCCTTCAACAACAGGTGGCTCTTCAACAAGCAACAATAACAACAGTTCAGGCGGTTCTTCAGTCAAGACCGGTTCAACAGAGTTTGCATTCGCATTCTTGATGCTCCTCGTACTTGCTGCCGGTGTTGTAATGTATGCTCGCAGAAGAAAAGAAGACTAAAAGAAGACTAATTACTTCATTTTAGATATTTCCTAACTAAAAATTATTACGAGCCCTCTCAGCGATGAGAGGGTTTCGTAATGAAGTAATATAACTGTTTAGGATTTTTCCAACATATTTTCCGTCGAAAGTTCGCTTTCGGCGGAAATTTTTTATGCCCGAATTTAAAAATTACATCAATATTTCAAATATATCGCAAGTCTGAAATCAAGTCGCAAATATGGAAAAAAGCAAGTAATAATCAGTAATTTCGGTGTTATCAAATTTTGAAAAATCAGACAAAAAAAGACAGTTTTTAACAATAGTAAAAAAATCGTGAAAAAGGTCTTGCATTTTTGACACAGGTGCTATATAATTGATAGGTAAAATAGTATAGGAATACTATGCGTTAAACAATTTTTAGGAGGAAATCAAAATGAGTAAGAAAGTTATTAGCCTTATTCTTGCCTTGACGATAGTCGTTTCTGTCGCTGCCGTTGCTTTGCTCACAACAACTGCAACTCCCGCACAGTATGACACGATTATTAACTTCGGAGGCAAGCAGTACGGCGCAGACGAAGGTGATGAAATCACCGTTAGTTACAATGCGAAGTATACAGACCCGCTTGTAAACTTCCAGGGTAGCCTTTACTTTGATGACAGTGTATTGGTACCGATGACAGAAGCATATTTTGATGATTATTACGAGGACCTCGTTCCCCTTATTTCTCAAAAGCGTTCTTACGGTACAATGATGTACACTTCTATCCCGAGTGCTGACCCTGACCCCGCACAGGCACTTTTCGTTTGGACAACTGCCAACGGTGTTCCGTTTAACGATGGCGGAAGTATTGTTTTGTGCAAGTTTACTGCTGCAAAGGGTACAACCGACCTTTCAAGTTATGTTGTTGAGATGTCTGCTCTTCCCGAAGGACAGCCTTTGGTAAATATTATTAAAGACAATCAAATTACAGTTCAGGGCCTCACATTTACTATTGAAATATCCGGCGTAACCGTAATCGTTACGGAAGCAACTACAGAAGCAACAACTGAACCCACACCAGAGCCGACTACAGAGGAGACTACCGAACAACCGACAACTGAGCCGACAGAAGAGCCGACAACAGAACCGACTACACAGGAAACTACTGAACAACCGACAACTGAGCCGACAGAAGAGCCGACAACTGAGCCGACTACACAGGAAACTACCGAACAACCGACAACTGAGCCGACAGAAGAGCCGACAACAGAGCCGACTACACAGGAAACTACTTCACAACCGACAACAGAGCCGACAGAAGAGCCGACAACTGAGCCGACTACACAGGAAACTACTGAGCAGCCGACTACTGAGGCTACAACTGCACAGCCGACAACTGAGCCTACTACAGTTGCACCTACAACAGCAGAACCCACAACTGCTCCCACAACAAGTGAGCCCACAACTGCTCCTGCTACAGAGGAAAAAGGTACTATCAAAGTACTTTTCAAGCCTCTTGACAAGTGGTCAGGCGACTTTGCCGTTGTTGTAGAAACAAAAGACGGTAAAAAGACTATCGTTGGTATGCAAAGTGCCGGCAAAGATACAGACGGCGAAGATATCTTCTCTGCTGAAATCCCGAAAAATGCAGAGAATATCGTATTCGTTTCATCCGAGGGCGATATTTCAGAGAGAGTTCCGTCCGAATATATCCGTGACCTTGCAGGATTTATGCCTTATGAAGAGCGTGCAGACGGTACATGGGAACTCAAGTTGTTTGACTATGTAGAGCCTGAAACAACTCCCGGTTCTGCATCTGATAACCAGAACAAAAACAACGACGGTACAAATGTAAAGACAGGTTCAAGTTCAACTGCTTTTGCTGTACTTATGCTCCTCGTACTTGCTTTTGGTGTTATCGTATTTGTTCGCAGAAAATCTTATTTGACAAAATAATCTGATTTCTGATACCAAGCCCCTTTGGTAGTTTCCAAAGGGGCTTTATAATTTATTTAATTGATATTAACAAATTATTCATTGAAAAAATAATCTTACTACTATATAATATATGTATCTCAGATAGGAAAGAGGCTGATTATTATGAAAAAAGTCTTATCAATTCTCATTATTGCAACCTTGCTCTTTACTTGTTCTGTTATCGGAGCAAGTGCTGTTACCGACGCGGCTAAAACCGTTGTTGATGTCAACAAGGGCGACGAGGTTGTTTATACTTTGTACCTCAGCGATACACCCGAAAAAGTAGTCGGATGTGACTTTTCCGTGTATTTTGATGAATCATTATTCAAGATAAAGTCTATTTCTGACTTTACCGGCAATACCGACCCCGACGAGTGGGATGCCGTTATCAACGACCAACTCAAAGGCGAAGTACTCGGCAACTGGTCTATTTTGCGTGGTGTAAATTTCCAGGAAAAACGCCAGATTGTTTCAGTTACTCTTGAAGCACTTGGTAAGGGTTCATCACACATTTCCTACTATATTCGTTATATGTATCCTGACTCAATGGAAGAGTTTACTACATATAAATTCACTTGCGACCTTCTTTTGAACAAAGCACCCGTATATGAAGACGCAGAGCCCGAACTCAATGTTGACATACCGCAGGAACACGGCGAATTTATCAACAGCGTTACAGGTGACAGCAAAGACGCCGATGTAAATATGTCTGTCAAAGCAAAGCAGAATAATGTTAGTGGCGGAAACAACGGCGGAGATGCAAACGAAAACTCTTCTTCAAAAACATCATCTTCTAAAGTCGACAACAGTTCAAGCAGCGCAGTCACAGCCGAAACAGCAACCGACGAAAACGGCGAGATTGTCTATCTTGTAAACGGTGCAACATCAAACAACGCTTCACCGTCACAGACAAAGAACGGGAACTTCCCATGGGCAGTTGTTATCATCAGCGCGGTTATAGTTATCGGTGCCGCTTGTGTTGCAATCTACTTTATCAACAAGAAGAAAAAAACTAAACAATAATCACTTCAAAAGGGCGATTTACGCCCTTTTTCGCTTTGGAGGATATATGAAAAAAGTAATTTCTATTGTGATGGCAGTTCTTGTGCTGATGTTTTCTTTTGCTGTTGTTGCCAACGCAGAGAGTACCGACACAAACTGTATCTACTTTCAGGTACCGACGGAAAGTTCTGTTGCGTGGAAGAATTTCTCAAATGTTTACTGCCATATCTGGGAAGAGGGCGGAGATGTTCTCTTCTCTTGGCAGTCGAAAGATGAAAAATGCACCGACCTCGGCAACGGCTATTTCTCTTATGATTTGTCACCTTTTGAATTCAAAGAAGACGGCAAATACGCCGTTATCTTTTCTAACGAAAACGGCTTGCAGACCTACGATTTGACTATCACTTCCGACTGCAAAGGCGACTATGTATTTTGCAACGGTGATATCTGCAAAAACCCCGTTGACTCTGCGAAAAATTGCTCGGTTGCCCGCTGGAAGAACAACTCGGACAAAGTTTTCCCCTGCGCTAAGGAGGACTCCGACGGTAAACTTACCGACCCCGACTCGATTACGGGTAAAGATGTAAACTTGAATTTCGGCAGTTCTGTTGGCAAATCCGTTGAACTTGACGAAGTAAAGATTGAAGAAACTACCCAAAAAGTAACAGAAGAAAACATCAATAATAAAACGACTGCAACACAGCAACAAAGGAACAACTCAACTTTGTATATCCTGCTCGCAATAATCGCGGTTGTAGTTATCGTTGCCGTAATAGTTATTGTCGTTTTGGCAAGTAAAAAACGCAAGAAATAAGTCCGTTTTGCGGATATATTTCAACTTTATTCGACATTTGATATGTCTTTGTGCAAAATGCAAAAAAAGAAAAAAGAAAATTTGTGTATTTTTCTATAATTATTTATTAGAAATATATTGAATTTTTAATTCTTTTGCAGTATAATAAATCTACTAAGATAATATATCTTGGAATATTATCGTATAATTATGATTACGGAGGAGATTATTATGATTAAAAAAGTTTTAAGTCTCGCTATCTGCGTTGTTATGGTACTCGCTATGGCTACTGTTGCAGTTTCTGCTGCACAGGTTGAAATTGCTAACGGTGCTGCTGATGCACAGGCTGAAGTTGCTGCAAACAACGAAACAGAAGCAGGCACAGGCGCTTCACAGGTTATCAACTTTGACCCGAGCGGTACAGGTTGGAACAACTATAGCAAAATCTTTGCTCATGTTTACTCAGTAGACGGCGAAGGCACATGGCCCTCATGGCAAAGTAAAGCAGAAGCATGTAAAAAGAATGACGACGGCACATGGACATATGATTTATCAAAGTGCGGTAATTCTATTACTGAACAAGGCGCATACTATGCAGTAGTTTTCTCAAATGAAAACGGTATGGAAACATACAACTTGTTATTCGGTGCTGCTTGTATAGGCGATACCGCTTACTGTGACGGTACTACATGTGAGAACCCTGTAGACTCAACAAAGAATTCTCTGTTGTGCTTCTGGAAAGGTCAGGACAAGTCTAAATTCGGTCCCAGACTCCAGGTTACTTCTATCGGTAACATCGTAGGTTCCTGTGTTCCTTCAAACAAAACACCTTATTCAATTATGGTTGAATTTTTGAAAGACAGTTTGGAAAGTGCAAGACAGTATTCAGGTAAAGACGACCAGGCTATCGTTGACGATGCTGCAAAAGCACTCGGTCTTTACAAAGAAGACGTTACAAAGGCTATTGCTGAAGTAGGCGTTTCTGTTGATTGGGACGCTTCTAAATCTTCACTTCCCGAAGGCACTAACCCCGAAGCAAGCAAATCCGGTGACGAAGGCGGCGGCGGTGACAACGGCGGTAACAACGGCGGTAACAACGGCGGCACAAACGGCGGCGGTTCCGGTTCTTCCAAGTCCGGCTCAGGTTCAGGCTCAACAACAGGTCAGGATACAACATTACTCTTCGTAATGCTTGGCGTACTCGTTGCAGCAGCAGGCGTTATCTTCTTCGTAAGAAAGAGAGAAAAAGCATAATATAATTTGCTGATAGAATAAAGGCTTCGAGGAAACTCGAAGCCTTTTTGTGATAAATATAATGATATAACTAATAAAAAAACGGGCGATTTTTATCGCCCGTTTCTTTATGAAAAAGTTTTTTCTAAATATTCTGTAAGTTTGTTATCAAGCATTGTTTCGATATCATCGGGTGAGTCGGGAAAGACAATAATTGCTTGACTTTTGTACCTTACAAGATAGCCTGTAAGTCCGCTTTTCGATTGCAGTTTTCGAATATTCTGCAGAGAAATTCCGGCGTTTGAGAACACTCTTGAAAGAACTGTAGAAGTATTTTCGTCAGAGTTGTGTTCAAGCCCGCCGACAATAATACATAGGTGACAAAGTGTTAGCGACTTGCAGAGAATTTCACCCAAATCCAAAGGAGTTGTGCAACTTAATACCCTGTTTTCTTCGAAACCTATGGGCTTTAAGTATTGCTCTATTCGTTTTTCGCAGTTGCTTGTTTTTCTTGACATATAGAAAATCAAGTCATATTTCATATATATCTGCCTTTCGGTTTATTTTGCCTTTGCAGAGAAATCGGGCATAATCTCCATACTGTAGTGAACTGATTGAAGGTCAAAGCCCTCGACTTTCCAGCCGGAGAATGTGTAGGTGTAGTAGTCGTCATCGGGCATTGTCGGGTTTTTCTCGGGATAGGCAACGCTGTCGCCCTCTTTGACGGTGAAACTTTCAAACAATGAGCCGTCATAGTTCATATAGTTTACTGTGTAGTATTTTATGACTTTCGGCTCGGTTTCGCGTTGGCTGTTTTTCGAATTTTCTTTTTCTGTCGATGGTTCTGTCGGATTTTCGGCAACAGTTCCTGTCAGCGTTTCGTCGCCTTTGAGATTTCCTTTGCCGTCATACCAACTGACAGCACCGTTTGCGCTTGCTTTCTTGAAACTTGAAACAGTAGGTCTTGTACCGCCTCTGTATGAGTAGTATACATCGGGGAATACGACATTATTATTGATTGTTGCAAGTTTTGTGTCAACCTTTTCGCTTTCTCCTTCGCGGACTTTCCTTGCCACTACAACTGTTCTGAAGTTCGAATATTCATAAGAGCAGGTGGAAAGCGTGAGTATTTGGTCGTTTTCGTTTACCATAACGGGAATATCGAACAGCGAGCGTACTCTCAAATTGTATACAAAGTTCATAAACTCTGCATCCGATGTGAAACTGCCCTGCATATAGTTGAAAAATTCACCGTGAGCATAAAGTGTATTTGTCTTGAATACTGAAATGATTTTCCATTTTGCGTCGCCGTCGGGGGTGTTGAACTCGATTACGGGATGTTCTTTGTAGTAGTCAAGTTCACCGGAAAAACCGCCGTAGTTTAGAAGTTCGTGGAACATACTGCCGTCGTTCATATTATGACCGTGGATGATAACATTCTTTGAATGCACCGAGTCGGTACTGCGATAGTCAAGGAAAATACTGCCGTAGGAAGACCAGTCTTTCTTGTATGTGTGGTTAAGATAATATTGGTTGTACTGGTCGTCGCCGATGTGTTCAAGTACGGGATAATCTATCTTTGTATCGGGAAGTGTTACCCACGCAACAATTTCATCGTTGATGTTTTTGAGTGCCGCCCAGTCCTGTGCGGGCAAATTATCGTCGTCGGAGTCTTTCGACTGTCTGTATGCAATTTCTTGAATTTCTGCATTGACCTGCCTGTTGACAAGCGGTGCGATAATAAAGAAATTGATAAGATATCCGAGCGCACCGATAAGGGCAAGTATCGCAACCAAAACGACATATTTACGAACTTTGACACCCTTCGGGTCTGACTTTTTCGGAATAAAACTCTTGAAAAAGCCTTCTTTTTCTTTTTTGACGGGTGCTTTTTCGTCTTCTTTGACTTCGACAATACCGTTTTCACATTCGGCGTCAACAGTTTCAAAGGTCATTTCTGCCTTATCTGCCGCAAAAAGAATGAGTTCGGTTATGTCTTTGCCGACAAGTTCGGCACTTGGCAGTACGAGGAACTTTTTGTCATATATTTTGAAACAATAGCCTCTGTAGCCGTTGCCCAAATCTCCGATTGAAGATATCTTGATTTTTGCTTCGCTGTCGTCTTCTTTATCTTGTGCAATTTCTGCTTCCTTTTTGCTGATAAAGTCAAAGAAAAGTTCCTTGAAAGAAGTGCTGTCCTTTGTCTTCGTCGTATTTGCAAAAATGTAGTATGTCGGAGCGTCCGCCTGTGATAAAGAATCAAAAAGAGCATTTGTGATGTTCTTTGTGTTCGGGGTTATGTCCGTTTGAAAGACAACATTGATTCCCTTTTCATAAAGGCTTGATGCTATGTCGGGGAACTGCTCTGTAAAGTTATCAAAGTCAGATGTTCCTCTTGCTGAGAATAACTCGCAATTATACATAATATTACCTCTTTTCTATAAGGCTTCTATGTAGGTGATTTCAACATTTTCAACGGCTTCGTCGATAAGCAAATCCAAATTTGCCTTCGCTTCTGCCTCTTTTACATATTTTAATATCGGGCGGGTACGCGGATGCTTTGGAGTAAAGACGGTACAGCAGTCTTCGTAAGGCTCGATAGAAGTTTCAAAAGTGCCGATTTTTCTTGAAATATTTATAATTTCCTGCTTGTCCATACCGATAAGCGGACGGAAAGTCAGCATATTGCTTTTTTCGTCGGTGCAGGCTATGGCGTGCAAAGTCTGAGACGCAACCTGACCTAAACTTTCGCCCGTGATAAGAGCGTATGACTCGGTCTTTTGGGCAATCCTCTGCGATATTTCAACCATAATCCTACGCATAATTATCGTGAAAAGTTCTTCGGGGCATTTGTCCTTTATTGTTTCCTGCAATTTGGTGAAAGGAACGGTATACATTTTAATACTGCCCGAATATCGGCTGACGATTTTAAGGAGTTTTTCAACTTTGAGTTTTGCTCTTTCGCTTGTATACGGCGGGCTTGCGAAGTGAACAGCGTTGAGAGTCAGCCCTCTTTTTGCCATCATATATGCCGCAACGGGGGAGTCGATACCACCGCTTATCAGCACAGTTGCTTTGCCTGCTGTTCCCGTTGGCATACCGCCCTGACCTTTCAGCGTTTTGCATCTTACATAGGCAGAAAAGTCGCGGATTTCAACGGTAACCGTGACATCGGGTTTTTTAACATCAACTTTTAAATGCGGATTTGCTTCTATTAGTTTCCCGCCGATTTCCATACAAATTTCGGGAGATTTCAGCGGGAATTTTTTGTCACTTCGTTTTGCTTCAACTTTGAAAGTCTTTGCAGTGATTAACTCATCCTTTGTATATTCAATCGCTTTTTGTGTTATGTCTTCCATAGTCTTTTCGCAGACACAGGCAGGCGAGAAGGTGACAATGCCGAAAACATCGGCAACTCTTTCGCAGACATCGTCCAAGTCGATATCATCCGATAAAGGCTCAATGTATATGGTCGATTGAGCGCTTCTCACCGAAAAACTGCCAAGCGGTTTTATCCTGTATTTTATATTTTTTATCAGCGTTTCCTCGAAGGTGTGGCGGTTAAGCCCCTTCAGAGCGATTTCGCCGAGTTTTATCAAAATGATTTCTTTCATACTATTTCCTCGATAAAGTTTTTATTCCCTCGCTTAAGTATTCAGTAAAAATATCTATGTCCTCTTTTGTATTATATTTCGAAAAACTTATTCTCAAAGCCGAGTCGATTATTTTGTCATTTAGTCCCAAAGCGGACAAAACATAACTTTTCTTTCCCTTTGCACAGGCAGAGCCTGACGATACATACACACCGTACTGCGAAAGGAAGTGGAGCATTGTTTCGCTTTTTATGCCTACTGCCGAAATGTTCAAAACATAGGGCAGAGCATTATCATGTGAATTTATTATTACGCCGTTGATATTTTGGAGTTTTTCTCTTAAATAAAGGTTAAGTTCGCTTACATACTCGAAGTTGTCTTTTATGTCAAATTCTTCTACCGCCGTGCCAAAAGCACAGATAGCGGGCGAATTTTCTGTACCGGGGCGAATTTTCTTTTGCTGTTCTCCGCCGAAAATAAGGGGAGAAAACTTTGTACCTTTTCGGATATACAAAGCGCCGACACCTTTCGGTGCGTGAACTTTATGCCCCGACACCGACATAAAATCAACACCCCATTTTTGAGGTTTCAGAGTGATTTTGCCGTATGCCTGAACAGCGTCACAGTGAAAGTAAGCATCTGATTT
>JAZLJE010000173.1:0-4537 GCA_045617705.1 Ruminococcus sp. | reverse complement strand
CCGATTCCCATACCACATTCCGTATGGATATTTCCGCCGTTTATCGTAATTTTTCCGCTGTTATTTAAAAAATTCCCACCAATTGCGGCGTTTCTCCAATCAACATCTGTTGCGGTAAGGGTTCCTGCGTTTTCCGTACTCTGTGCATATATCGTAAGACTTGCTCCTTCCGGTACGTGAATGCCTCCCTTAACCGTAAGGGCACATCCGTCTATAAGGATAAGATTTACATTTCCGCTTACATCAACCCTTGCAGGGATGGTTACTTCACCGTCTGCAATATACCAGCCCTCTGTCCACTTAGTAGTATCAGCATCAATTACTTCGTAAGATGCACAATCCGGCACACCGCCGCTTCCATCCATATACTCAACCGATTCAGGCATATTTGCCATTAACATTGCGACCGTGCCTTCTTCGCAGGAGCCTGCTTCGTCAGGTGCTTTCGAAATCTCTGAGATTTCTTCAATCATACCCGTTTCGCCGGACAGTTCCACATCCGTTTTGTTCATCTCAGAAAAATTTTGCGGGAGAATACCATCCGCAAATGCATTTACCGGTAAAAGAGATACACACATTACAGCACACAATAATCCCGCTATTAATTTGGACTTCATGGTTGTCCTTGTTTTTTTCAACATAATTGTTTCGCTCCTTTTTTTATATAAATTTTTTGGGAATTGTGATTCATTATTTATTATTCACTTTTATTATTTCCTTACCGCCCATATACGGTCTTAATGCTTCGGGGATATTTACAGAGCCGTCGGCGTTGAGATTGTTCTCCAAAAACGCAATGAGCATTCTCGGCGGAGCAACAACGGTATTGTTAAGAGTATGTGCAAAGTATTTTCCGTCTTTTCCGACAACGCGGATTTTCAGTCTTCTTGCCTGTGCGTCACCCAAATTCGAGCAAGAGCCTACTTCGAAATACTTTTTCTGTCTCGGTGACCAGGCTTCAACATCAATCGACTTAACTTTCAGGTCTGCCAAATCGCCGGAACAACATTCAAGAGTACGAACGGGAATATCAAGACTGCGGAAAAAGTCAACCGTGTTTTTCCATAGTTTGTCAAACCAGATTTTTGATTCATCGGGCTTGCAGACAACAACCATTTCCTGTTTTTCAAATTGATGTATCCTGTAAACTCCTCTTTCTTCAATTCCGTGCGCACCTTTTTCTTTTCGAAAACAGGGTGAGTAGGAAGTAAGGGCATAGGGGAGTTTTTCTTCGTCGTTGATGGTGTCGATAAATTTGCCTATCATAGAATGCTCGGAAGTACCGATAAGGAACAAATCTTCGTCCTCTATCTTATACATCATTGCGTCCATTTCGGCAAAACTCATAACGCCTGTTACAACATTACTGCGTATCATATAGGGGGGAATGCAGTAGGTAAATCCGCGGTCAATCATAAAATCGCGGGCGTATGAAATAACTGCGGAGTGGAGTCTTGCGATATCGCCCATAAGATAGTAAAAACCGTTACCGGCTACTTTTCTTGCTGAGTCTAAATCAATGCCGTTTAATTTTTCCATAATCTCGGCGTGGTAAGGTATCTCAAAATCGGGAACAAAAGGCTTGCCGAAACGCTCAATTTCGACATTCTCGGTATCGTCTTTTCCGATAGGGACACTCTCGTCGATTATGTTCGGAATTACCATCATAATTGCGTGGACTTTTTCGCCTAATTCTTCTTCTTTTTCTTCAAGGTTTTTGAGTTCTTCGCCTTTTTCGGTTACAAGGGCTTTGAGCCTCTCGGCTTCTTCTTTTTCACCTTTTGCAAAGCAAGCACCGATTTGTTTTGAGAACTTATTTCTGTCTGCTCTTAAGTTGTCTGCGTTTGCTTTTGTTTCTCTGAGTTCCTTGTCAAGAGCGATAACTTCATCAACAAGTTGGATTTTGTCATCTTGAAATTTATTTCTAATATTTTGTTTTACCGTTTCGGGGTTTTCGCGTAAGAATTTAATGTCAATCATTTTATTGTCCTCTTCCTGCTTTTTGCACTATGGCGATTATTTATCTTCGAGTTTATTTGCAAGCGCTTGCAAGTCTTCGTTTGAATAGAATGTTATCGACAGCGTACCGCCTTTGTTATCCTTTGAGGGAGTAACGGTTACCTTTTGTCCGAGGTGTTGTGATAAGGCGATTTCAACTTCCGTAAAGTAAGACGGTTTATTTGTTTTTGTGGGTTTTTTGCTCGGCGATTTTGCAAAGTTTTTGCAAAGTTTTTCTGTTTGCCTTACCGACAATCCGCCTTTTATAATTACATTTGCGGCTTTTATCATCTGTTCTTTTGTGTCGAGAGACAAAAGCGTTCTTGCGTGACCTTGTGAGAGTTTCGAGTCTTCAACAAGTTTTATTACTTCATCGGGCAAAGTAAGAAGACGCAACGAGTTTGCAACGGCGGAACGGGATTTTCCGACAGAGGTTGCAACATCTTCCTGAGTAAACGAAAACTTTTCCATAAGCGTTTTGTAGCCTTTTGCTTCTTCAATCGGGGTAAGGTCTTCACGCTGTAAGTTTTCAATAAGAGCAAGTTCCATAGTCTCGCTGTCAGAAAGTTCTCTGATAACTGCGGGGATTTCGGTAAGCCCTGCCATCATACTTGCACGGTATCTGCGTTCTCCGGCAACGATTTTATACCCACCGCCGATAATCGGACTGACAAGTATAGGTTGCAAAACTCCGTACTGCATTATGCTTTGTGAAAGAGAAGAAAGCGCTTCTTCGTCAAATTCTTTTCTCGGTTGTTCGCGGTTAGGCTCAATTTCGGAAATTTTCAGCGTAACGGTTTCGTTTTTGTCGTCGCTGTTGTTCTCCATAAAAATAGCACCCAAGCCTTTTCCCAAACCTGAAAGCCTGTTATTTGCCAATGCGTTCACCGTCCTTTTTGAGAATTTCTTCTGCAAGTCCTAAATATGCTGATGTGCCTTTGCACGATTTGTCGTAGTATATGACCGGCATTCCGAAAGAAGGCGCTTCGGAAAGCCTTACTCCTCTCGGTATTACTGAAGAAAAAACTTTCTTCGGGAAATACTGTTTTACTTCGTTTACTACCTGCTGGGTAAGGTTGAGCCTTCCGTCATACATAGTAAGCAAAACGCCGAGCAAATCAAGGTATTCGTTGGTCTGGCGTTTAACTCGACGAACTGTATTCATCAACTGCGACAATCCCTCTAAAGCATAGTATTCGCATTGAATAGGCACCAAAATCGAGTCGGCACAGGTCAACGCGTTTGTCGTAATCAAGCCCAAAGACGGGGGACAGTCGATAATGATGTAATCGTAATTTTGCTTTATCGAGGAAATGCCCTTTTTGAGGATATATGCTCTTTCGGGCAAATCAATCAACTCAATCTCTGCGCCCGCAAGGTCAATACCCGACGGCAGAAGGTCAAGGCAGGAAAAAGCGGTTTTTACGACGATATCCTGCGCCTTTACGCCGTCAACAAGCAGATTATATGTAGTGTATCTCGCTTTTCTTTTGTCAATGCCGACACCCGAAGTTGCGTTTCCCTGGGGGTCAACATCGATAAGAAGCGTTTTTTTGTTGTAATAACCCAAAGCGGCAGCGATATTTACCGCGGTTGTGGTCTTGCCGACACCGCCTTTTTGGTTTGCAACAGCAATAACTTTTGCCAAAAAATCACCCTAAATTCAAATTCCATACTATTTTATCACATTGTGCGACATAATTAAAGTGTTTTTTGAAAAAAGATATATAAACTTCCATATTATTGTTTCACGTGAAACATCGAAGAGCCGAGTCGCACAGCCTTGAAATAACGACAGGCAATCCATGAATTTTGGAACAGACAAAAAGTCTGTGTAAAAAATTCACGAGAGCAGGAGTTATTTCAAGAGTTGCGAAGCGAAACGAGGCTTGACATCATCGAAGAGCCGAGGTACGGAGTAAAAATCTCGTTGCGGTAGCAACATATCGTATGCAAAGCATATATCGAGTGGAACACATATCGTCCGCTTGCGGATATCGACAAGTTTATTCGATATATTTTGCAGTTGCAAAATTCGATATGACCTACGGTCACGATATATGTGCCTTTGGCACATTCGATATAAACTCTTTGAGTTTATAATTTCAGGGCTACGGCGCTCGGCTCTTAAAATAGCCAAACGCCCATACGAATTTCTTCGTATGGGCGTTGGCAAGGGGTTCAGATAAGGAAATGGGTATGAGTGGATAGATGCTTTCGCACCTATTGGGAAAGCGATGGGGTTGGGGACGCTCTGCGTCCCCATTATGGAGAAAACAGTATTATGATATTATGATGCCTGTTTTGGGATTTTTACGGTATATTCTATGTATTCGTCGGTTTCGTTCTTGCGGGAAATCGCGTTAATTCCCGACAGACGCATTGTGTCAACCGCCTTGTTTATCGTGTTGACAAAAATTCTGACATCTTTTATGGCAATCTTTTTTTCGCCTTTCGGCGGATTTTTTGACATTTCGCAGGAGTTTTTCATAAGCACATCGGTAATAAAACTTTCGCACTCGCCGGCGCTCATATTGTC
>JAZLJE010000172.1:0-5686 GCA_045617705.1 Ruminococcus sp. | reverse complement strand
CGGGTCAATGCTGTTTACACAGTCAAGAGTATATTCTCTTGATACTTCGCTGTTGTCGGAAGCCTGAACTGATACAACCAAGGAATATGTACCGAGTTTTGTCGGTGTGAAACTGTAAGAAGATTTCAAAGTGTAGTAAGGAACATTCACGGTAGCGCCTGTGCTGTCTTTAACGGTGTATTTGTAGAACAGTAAGTTTGTTCCTGTTTTACCGCCGCCTGCCGATACAGATACACTGCACGCCTTGTCTTTGAGAATTTGCTCTCCCGAAGAAGGTGAGACCGTCTTGATAATCGGGAAAGTTACTGATGAAGAGTCTTCTATTACATACGAAATCGAACGAGAGTTTTCGTTGCCCTTTGAGTCTTTGAAGTCGGCAATCAAGGTGTATGTACCCGCGGTTGTCGGGTTCCATACAGCGCTGTTGTCTGTTGAGAAATCAGAGATAACGGTAGCAGAAGATGTACCTTTCTTTACAGAGAAGCGATAGAATACATCGCCCTCACCTACTGCCAACGCGGAAAGGGTAATATCCATTCCGTTGTACTGGGGTGACGCAAGGTCGGTTGTGAAACTCTTTACCTGCAACGGAGAAACATCGTAAACACTCCATTGTCCTGTTGAGTTATCGTAGATATAGCCGTTGCCGGGGAACGCCATATCGCCTGTTTGTGACTGACCGCTGTTCGAGAAGATAATCATATTAAAATCGCCGGGTACTTCATACTGCCATACATTGTCGCCGATGTTGGTCATATTCGCACCGGGCCAACCCTTGTTGTTGCCGCCGCCGTCTTTCCACATATAGCAGGAAACGGTGTTCCAACCTGCAGAGTTTTTGCAGTAAACCATCTTGTCGCCTGTAGGAGTGGGAGTGGGAGTAGATGTAGGTGTTTGGGTTGATTGAGTTGGTTTTTGGGTTGGTTGTGTCGGTGTTTGTGTCGGCTCTTGTGACTGGGCGATAGCGTTGCAACCGGCAGATGCAGATGTAAAGTAAATCCTTACGGGCACTTTTTTGTCGTTCCAGATATGGAAGCAACTGTAACCGGAATAACTGCCTTTTGTCAAATAGAAATCGCCGCCGCTTTGGGTAGTATTTACAGCCTGAGAGGAAACAGCCTGAGAACCGCTTGTACCGTTTGTTGAAATAACAAAGCAGTAGTCACCGCTACCAAATGAAGTGATGTCAAAATAGTAGTAGCCTTTTGTGCTGTCATAAGTAAACTGACCTGTCGGTTTACTCATTGAGTTAAAATCGGGACCGTTGTTATTTTGTCCCCAAAAGTAGTATGTGTCGGCAGAAAGATTTGCTGCGTCGATGTTCTGCGCCGAGAACGAAGATACCGAGCAAAGAAGCATCGAAACCAAAAGTGCAAGCACTAATGTTACACATACCGCACACTTTGCTGTGTGCTTTTGAAATCTCATAAAAATCCCTCCTTATGAATTTGGATGTATAATCCTACTTTTACATTATATTATTTTTACAATAATTTAATTTTCTTATGAAGAAATAAAAAGTACAGAACTTTATATGCCCAATTTGTATATAATGACAGAGAAAATCTGATATAAGCGAAAAGGGACTTTCATACCTTGCAAAGCCTTTTGAACATTGTTCACAATTACGGGTGTGCTGTTTTATATAAATTGCCGAAACACCCCTGATTTTTCAAATTTTTTGCAACAAAAAGGACTGCAACGACGCTCGTGCAGTCCTAAAATTTATTCATTTTTTATTTTGTCCCAATATGCTTTGTATGTCTGCTCGGTTTTGTTATCGCCGTACTCATAGTAAACCCTGTCTTTGATGTCGTCGGGGAGGTACTGCTGATATGTATAGTGATTTTTGTAATCGTGCGGATAGATATAAAACTGACCTTTGTTTTGATTATCTTCGCCGTCGTAGTGCATATTTTGAAGTTGTCTCGGAATACGCTGACCGTAACCGTTCTTTACATCGGAAAGTGCCTTGTCGATAGCAAGAACCCCCGAATTTGATTTCGGCGCAAGGGCAACGGAAATCACAGCATCGGCAAGGGGAATTCTCGCTTCGGGAAGTCCGACCTGCATCGCAATGTCTATGCACGATTTTACGATGGGAATAATCTGCGGATAGGATAGACCGACATCTTCGCACGCACAGACTTCAAGCCTTCTGCAAGCGCTGATAAGGTCGCCCGCTTCAAGAAGCCTTGCAAGATAAAACAGAGAAGCGTTCACATCACTTCCGCGCATACTTTTTTGATATGCAGAAACGATGTCGTAATGCTCGTCGCCGTCACGGTCATATCGTGCGGAAGAATGTTGCGTCAGTTCTTTTGCAAGTTCCTTGTCAACAAAAATTTTGCCGTCTTTTTCTTTTGCAGAAAGGGTACAAAGTTCAACCGCGTTGAGTGCTTTTCTGACATCGCCCGAACACGCTTTTGAGATATGCTCTTTTGCGTCGTCGGTAAAGATAATTTCCTTTTGCATTTCGTCTTGCAAAATACTTATTGCTCTGTCTACCGCTTTTATAACTTCCTCGGGTTCTACCGTCTTGAACTCAAAAACGGTGCTTCGTGAAAGTATAGCGTTATACACATAAAAATAAGGGTTTTCGGTAGTAGATGCAACAAGGGTAATTCGTCCGTTTTCGATAAATTCGAGCAAAGTTTGTTGCTGTTTTTTATTGAGATACTGGATTTCGTCGAGATACAAAAGCACTCCGTTTATCCCCTCGAAAGTATCTAAAGAAGCAACAATTTCGCGGATATCGGAAGTAGACGCGGTAGTGCCGTTGAGTTTCTTAAACGCACGGTCGGTTGACCTTGCTATATAAGACGCAAGGGTAGTCTTTCCGACACCCGACGGTCCGTAGAAAATCAGGTTCGGAATTCTTCCGCTTTCGATAATTTTCCGAAGCGGTTTGTCTTCACTTAACAGATGCTTTTGTCCGACAATATCGTCAAGACTTTGCGGTCTTAATCTGTCGGCAAGAGGTGAACTCATAAAAGTCTTCCTTTTTCTTTATTCGTACAACGGATATTTTTTGCAGATTTCTTCTACCATTTTGCAGACTTTTTCTTTATTGCCTTCGTAATCTTTAATAACAAGAGAAATGCACTCGGCGATAACATCCATATCGGGTTCTTTGAGACCTCTTGTTGTTACTGCCGCCGTGCCTATTCTGACACCGGATGTGATAAACGGTGACAAAGGCTCATTCGGGATAGTGTTCTTGTTTAGTGTGATATGACAATCGTCGAGATTGTGCTCAAGTTCTTTTCCTGTGATGCCGTCTTCTCTTAAATCGAGGAGCATAACATGGTTATCTGTACCGCCGCTGACAAGTTTATGGCCGCGGGCTACAAGACCGTCTGCAAGAGCCTTGCAGTTTTTCACAATCTGCTGTGCGTATTCTTTAAATTCGGGCTGCATTGCTTCCTTAAAGCAAACTGCCTTTGCTGCGATAATGTGCATCAAAGGACCGCCCTGCATACCGGGGAAAATCGCTTTGTCAATCGCTTTTGCAAATTCTTCTTTGCAAAGGATAAGTCCGCCACGGGGACCGCGCAAAGTTTTGTGTGTAGTGGTCGTTACAAAATGTGCATAAGGCACAGGGCTTTCGTGAACGCCTGCCGCCACAAGTCCTGCGATATGAGCCATATCGACCATAAGGTATGCGCCGACTTCGTCTGCTATTTCTCGAAAGCGTTTGAAGTCGATAACTCTCGGATATGCAGAAGCACCGCAAACGATAAGTTTCGGCTTACATTCTTTTGCTTTTTTCAAAACTTCGTCATAATCTATTCTGTGGGTGTCAGAGTCCACTCCGTAGGACACGAAGTTATAGTATTTGCCCGAAAGGTTTACCGGTGAGCCGTGGGTAAGGTGTCCGCCTTCGTTTAAGTTCATTCCCATTACCGTGTCGCCCGGTTCAAGAACTGCAAAATATACAGCCATATTAGCCTGTGAGCCTGAATGGGGCTGAACATTTGCGTGGTCGGCACCGAACAGTTCACACGCTCTTTTCCTCGCTATGTCTTCAACAATATCGACGGCATAGCAACCGCCGTAATATCTTTTTGACGGATAGCCTTCTGCGTATTTGTTCGTAAGAACACTTCCCATAGCCGCCATAACGGCAGGAGAAACAATGTTCTCACTCGCGATAAGTTCAAGGTTTTGTCTTTGGCGTTTTAACTCCAAAGCCATAGCGGAAGAAATTTCTTCATCACAACCGCCGAGATATCCTATTGTATTAATCAAATCCTCATACATTTTGTAACCCTCACTTTATACTTTCTTTACATATTTCAATCAGCCTGTCCAAATCCGTTAGGCTTTCAAGACTGAACGCCAATGTTCGCAAATGAGCGGCAGATTTAAATCCTTTTATATAGTAGGCAACATGCTTTCGTGCCATTCTGATACCTATGTACTCACCGTTTATCTCGACTATACGCCGGGCGTGTCGTTTCATAACGGAAAGTCTTTCTTCTATGTCGGGGCTTTTGTATTCATCACCCCTAAAAAACGCATCTATCTCGCTGAAAATAAAGGGATTTCCCAAAGCACCGCGACCGACCATAACAAGGTCGCACCCAGTATAATCGTACATCTTTTTTGCGTCTTTTGCAGATACAATATCTCCGTTTCCGATAACGGGAACAGATACGCTTTTTTTTACATCTTTGATAACATCCAAATCCGAGCGTCCCGAATAATACTGCTCTCGCGTTCTGCCGTGAACGGTAATGGCATCTGCTCCGTTTTGTTCACAGATTTTTGCGACCTCGACGGCGTTGTTTGAATCTTTTTCGAAGCCTTTTCTGATTTTCACGGTGACGGGAATATCAACGGCGTTTTTCACCGCTTTGACAATTTCACCGCAAAGGTGCGGATTTTTCATCAAAGCACAACCGCTCCCGTTGTTACAAATTTTCGGTGCGGGACAACCCATATTTATATCAATCGCAAAAGGTGAAAACTGCAAAGCAAATTCGGCGGCTTTCGCCATTGTTTTCGGCTCGTCCCCGAAAATTTGCACCGCACAGGGGCGTTCATTTTCGGAAATTTCCATAAGTTTTGCACTTTTTTCGCTGTTGTAGGATATGCCTTTTGCACTCACCATTTCGGTAACGCAGAAGGCACTTCCGTACTCTTTGCAAATTTCTCGAAAAGCGGTGTCACAAACTCCCGCCATAGGCGCAAGACAGGCGTTGCCGTTTTTTCTGATACTTTCTATATCAAACATATCAGTCAGCCCGTTTTTGGCGTGTACGCTTGCTGACCAAAACGCCGACAACCGCCGCTATTCCGAGGGCAACACAAAGCCACGAAATAACGCCGTAAAGCAAAGTTGCATCGGAAACTTCAACATCGGGAATTTTTACCGTGGTCGCGGTTTCAATTTCTGCTTTCTTTACAGTCGGCAGTTCTTCTTTGGGATAGTCTATTTCCTCTGTTTCTTCGTAATACTCTGTCGGTTCTTGTGTCTGCGGCGCCAAAGTCGCAGGTTCGGTCTGCGGGGCAAAAGTCGGCTCGGCTGTAACAATCTGTGTCGGCTCGACTGTCGCGGGTTCAGTCACAATAGGTGACTCGGTGGCAAAAGCCGTAAACACGAATGATGACATCAACACCAACATAATAAACAGAGAAAAAAGTATTTTATTCGTTTTATCCGAAAATTTTAACTTCCTCA
>JAZLJE010000171.1:0-26328 GCA_045617705.1 Ruminococcus sp. | reverse complement strand
AATTGATTTTGAAAGGTAATACCAGAGTAATATCCGATTGTGTTTTCGCCGTCATTGATATACTTTTTCTCAATGACTTTACGGGGGTTTAATATACTCTTGCCGAAAACAGTATTGGTCGGAATATAATAAATGCCTTTTTCAAACCGAATGAGTTTTCCGTCTTCGCAAAGAAATTTGAGTTGCTTCATCATCCACGGACGGGAATATTCCTTGAAGGTGATTTGAGCAGAAACAATCGGTTCATTCGTTCCGTATTGCTGCAACAGATAGTCAAACAATGTCATTCATACACACCGCCTTTCTATAATAGTATATTCTAACACAATCAAATTATACTATTTTCTACATGATATGGCAATTGTATTATACATCAGTTTCAAAAACTCCGCCCGTTTTCTCGGGCGCAAAACATTACTTTTCAGTAAACTATTATTTCTTTTCGCTGATAGCGGCCTGTGCTGCTGCGAGGCGAGCAATCGGAACGCGGAACGGTGAACATGAAACATAGTCAAGACCGATTTTGTGGCAGAATTCTACGGATGTGGGATCGCCGCCGTGCTCACCGCAGATACCGCAGTGCATTGTCGGACGAACGCCTTTGCCGAGTTTAACAGCCATTTCCATAAGTTTGCCAACGCCTGTCTGGTCGAGTCTTGCAAACGGATCGTTCTCGTAAATCTTTGCATCATAGTAAGAATCGAGGAACTTACCGGCATCATCACGGGAAAATCCGAATGTCATCTGTGTAAGGTCGTTAGTACCGAAGCAGAAGAATTCAGCCTCTGTAGCGATTTCGTCAGCAGTCAAAGCAGCACGAGGAATTTCAATCATTGTACCAACTTCATATTTGAGGTCAGCGCCTTGAGCCTTGATTTCTGCATCAGCAGTTTCTACTACGAAGTTTTTAACATATTTGAGTTCTTTGATATCGCCGACAAGCGGAATCATAATTTCGGGAACGAGGTTCCAGTCGGGATGAGCCTTCTTAACATTGATAGCAGCGCGGATAACAGCCTTTGTCTGCATCTTTGCGATTTCGGGATATGTTACAGCAAGACGGCAACCACGGTGTCCCATCATCGGGTTGAACTCGTGGAGTGAGTCGATGATTGCTTTAATCTGCTCAACTGTCTTGCCCTGTGCGTCTGCAAGAGCCTTGATGTCGGCTTCTTCTGTGGGAACGTACTCGTGAAGAGGAGGATCGAGGAAACGGATAGTTACGGGGTTGCCTTCGAGAGCCTCGTAGAGTTTTTCAAAGTCGCCCTGCTGATAAGGAAGAATTTTCTCAAGTGCAACTTCTCTTTCTTCAACTGTATCGGCACAAATCATTTCACGGAAAGCAGCAATTCTTGTCGGCTCGAAGAACATGTGCTCTGTACGGCAAAGACCGATACCTTCTGCACCGAGTTCTCTTGCTTTCTTTGCGTCTGCGGGTGTGTCGGCGTTAGTTCTAACTTTGAGTGTTCTGTACTTGTCAGCCCAAGCCATAACTCTGCCGAATTCGCCTGCGATAGTAGCATCAACTGTTGGGATGATACCGTCGTAGATGTTACCTGTTGAACCGTCTATAGAAATGAAATCGCCTTCGACAAATGTTTTGCCTGCCAAAGTGAATTTCTTGTTAGCCTCGTCCATAACGATGTCGGAGCAACCTGATACACAGCATGTACCCATACCACGAGCAACAACGGCAGCGTGAGATGTCATACCGCCACGAACTGTGAGGATACCCTGTGAAGACTTCATACCTGTGATATCTTCGGGAGAAGTTTCAAGACGAACGAGAACAACTTTTTCTCCCTTAGCAGCCCATGCCTCTGCGTCGTCTGCTGTGAATACGATTTTACCGCAAGCAGCACCGGGAGAAGCGCCAAGACCTTTGCCCATAGGTGTTGCTTCTTTCAAAGCGGCTGCATCAAACTGCGGGTGCAAAAGTGTGTCGAGGTTTCTCGGGTCAATCATCAAAACTGCTTCTTCTTCTGTTCTCATACCCTCATCAACGAGGTCACAAGCAATTTTCAAAGCAGCCTGTGCTGTTCTCTTACCGTTACGAGTTTGAAGCATAAAGAGTTTTCCGTGTTCTACTGTAAACTCCATATCCTGCATATCGCGGTAGTGATTTTCAAGAGTTTTACAAACTTCGTTAAACTGTGCGAACGCTTCGGGGAACTTCTGTTCCATTTCGGAAATGTGCATAGGTGTACGAACACCGGCAACAACGTCCTCGCCCTGTGCGTTTGTAAGGAACTCACCGAAGAGGCCCTTTGCACCTGTTGCGGGGTCACGGGTAAAGGCAACACCTGTACCGCAATCGTCGCCCATATTACCGAATGCCATTGACTGTACGTTTACTGCTGTACCCCATGAATAAGGGATATCGTTGTCACGACGGTAAACATTTGCTCTGGGGTTGTCCCATGAACGGAAAACGGCTTTGATAGCGCCCATCAACTGCTCTTTCGGGTCAGTCGGGAAGTCTTCGCCGATTTTTGATTTATATTCAGCCTTGAACTGAGAAGCGAGTTCTTTGAGGTCATCTGCTGTAAGTTCAACGTCCTGTGTAACACCGCGTTTTGCTTTCATCTCGTCGATGAGTTCCTCAAAATACTTCTTACCGACTTCCATAACAACGTCGGAATACATCTGGATAAATCTTCTGTAGCAGTCCCAAGCCCAACGGGGATTGCCGGATTTCTCGGCAATTACGTTAACAACTTCTTCATTAAGACCGAGGTTTAAGATAGTGTCCATCATACCGGGCATTGATGCTCTTGCACCTGAACGAACGGAAACCAAAAGCGGATTTTCCTTATCGCCGAATTTCTTGCCTGTGATTTCTTCCATCTTTGTGATGTACTCGTTAATCTCAGCCTGGATTTCGGGGTTAATCTGACGACCGTCCTCATAGTACTGTGTGCAGGCTTCTGTTGTAATAGTAAAGCCCTGCGGAACGGGAAGTCCGATGTTGGTCATTTCAGCGAGGTTGGCACCTTTACCGCCGAGTAATTCCCTCATGTTTGCGTTACCTTCAGTAAAAAGGTATACATACTTCTGACTCATATTGAATCTCCTCCTAAAAATTGTAGTGTAGGCCGCAAAATGATATGCAAATAATTCATACATTTAGTATGTCACACATACGCCTATTTTGTATTATAACAAAACAAAGTACAAATTACCATAGATTTTTCAAAAAATTCTTATAAAAGTTGGAAGTTTTTTCTCCGTATATTGTTAAAAGTGTTTAAAAAACAATAAATTTCGAAAATATCCTTGAAAATTTGAGAATATATGAGATAATAGTAGTATCTATTATTATGCTTTTGAAATACGAGGTGCTTTATGAACAAGAGTGCTGTTATCCTCGCAGGCGGCGAAGGAAAAAGAATGAAATCCGATAAGCCGAAGCCGATGATTGAATTATTGGGAAAACCTATGCTCGGCTGGGTTATTGACTCGGTAAGAAAAGCAGGAGTTGAAAATATATGTGTCGTCACAGGCTATCATAAAGAATATATCGAAGACTATGTAAAGACTTTTGACTTTCCCATTGAAACCGTTTATCAAAGTGAAAGACTCGGCACGGGACACGCTGTTATGATGGCAAAAGACTTCTTGAAGAAAAACGGCGGTGATGTTGTCATTCTTTGCGGTGACGCTCCGTTTATGGACTGTAAGACCGTTTCCGATTCGTACAAACTCCACGATGAAAAGGGCGCATACGCTACCGTCATCACGGCTAAACTTCCTAACCCCACAGGCTACGGCAGAATTGTCAGAAACAAAGACGGTACACTTAATTCAATCGTTGAACAAAAAGACGCCGACGAAGAAACTCTTAAAATAAACGAAGTTAATTCAGGCGGATACTGGTTTGACACCGTTGGGCTTTTGTCCGTACTCGACAAAATCACTTCAAACAATAACGCAAAAGAATACTATCTTCCCGATGCTCTCTCTCTTTTACTTTCCGACGGCAAAACTATCGAAGCATATATCAGCAAAAACGAAGATGCCGTTTTGGGTGCAAACGACCCACAGCAACTCGAAGAACTCAGTGACCTCGCAATCAAAAAAGGCTATAAATAATTTTTACATACAGGGGGATTTATCTTATGAATTCACATGGTAAGGAAATCAAAATTTTCACTTTGAACTCCAACAAAGAAGTCGCAATGGGAATAGCCGGCTGTCTCGGTATTCCGCTCGGTAAAAGTGACTGCGCTACTTTCTCCGACGGAGAAATCGCAGTTTCTCTCCACGAATCCGTTCGTGGTTCCGACTGTTTTATCGTTCAGTCAACCTGCTCACCCGTTAACGACAACCTTATGGAACTGCTTATTATGATTGATGCAATGAAGCGCGCTTCAGCATCATCAATCACAGCGGTTATGCCTTATTTCGGCTATGCAAGACAAGACCGCAAAGCAAAAGCAAGAGACCCGATTTCGGCAAAACTTTGTGCCGACCTTATCACAGCGGCAGGTGCAGACAGAGTTCTTACCATGGACTTGCACGCAGCACAGATACAGGGCTTCTTCAACATTCCTGTTGACCACCTTATCGGTGCTCCTACACTTGCAAAGCACATGAAAAAGAAAATTGACGGTAAAATTGACGACTATGTAGTAGTATCCCCCGACCTCGGTTCTGTAACCCGCGCCCGTAATTTTGCAGCAAAAATCGGCTGTCCCATCGCCATTATCGACAAGAGAAGACAGCGCGCAAATGTCAGCGAAGTTATGAACATCATCGGTGAAGTTAAAGGCAAGAAAGTTATCCTTGTTGACGATATGGTTGATACAGCAGGTACACTTTGCAACGCTGCAAACGCTATCGTTGAAAAAGGCGGTGCTACCGAAGTTTACGCCTGTGCAAGCCACGCAGTTCTTTCCGGCCCCGCTATAGAGAGAATCAAAGACAGCGCCATCAAGGAATGTATCTTCCTCGACACCGTTCCGATTGACGAAGAAAAGATGCTTGACAAGTTCACTATTCTTCCTGTTGCTCCTCTCTTTGCCGAAGCAATCGAAAGAATTTATGAGGACAAGCCTGTTTCCCCGATGTTCCTTTAAGTAAAAAATTTCAAGGGCGGTTTACTCCGCCCTTTATTATCGGAGTTTGTTATGTTCGGCAGAAAAAAATTTTTTGACAACGGTCCTGTAGATTTCATTATCGTAGGCTTGGGCAATCCGTCAAAGCAGTACGAAAACACCCGCCACAACAGCGGATATATGGCGCTTGACCGCCTGTCACAAAAATATGACTGTAAACTTAAAAAAATCAAATTCAAGTCCCTGGTCGGAGAATGTAAAATAGAAAACAAACGCTGTCTTTTGATGAAGCCTACTACCTTTATGAACAACTCGGGAATTGCTGTCAAAGAAGCGATGAATTTCTACAAAATTCCGCCACAAAAGATTGTTATAATATTTGATGACATCTCTCTGCCTGTCGGCAAAATGCGTATTAAACGCAAAGGCTCGGACGGCGGTCAAAACGGAATGAAAAATATCATCTGCCTTTGTAACAGCGAGATGTTTCCCCGTATCAAAATCGGCATTGGCGCAAAACCTCACCCCGACTATGATTTAAAAGACTGGGTACTGTCGAAATTTTCTTCATCCGATATGAAAGTTCTATCCCCTCTTTTTGATGATGTCTGTACAGCAGCAGAACTCATAGTCAGTGACAAAACCGATGAGGCGATGAACAGATTTAACTGACAAAAACTTCTTTTTTTCGAGGTTAATATAAATGGTATTTCTGGATAGCGTTTTGCAGGATACCGATGAGTTTAAAATCCTTGACAAAACGCTGAAACAAAAATCCCCTTGTGCCGTGTTCGGCGTTTCGGGAATTCACAAAGCAAATATTATTTCGTCGCTCTGCCATTTTCAAAATGTCAGAGCCTTTTGTGTTGCCCAAAATGAAGCACAGGCACAGACTCTTTGCAACGATTTGTGCGTTATGGGACTAAAGGCGTTTGTTTATCCGTCAAAGGATTTTACATTTATGAATGTAGAGTCCCAAAGCAGAGAATACGAGCACAAACGCCTGAAAGTTTTGACAAAACTCATAGCAAACGAATGTGATGTTGTCATATCAACGCTGGACGCGGCTATGCAGTATACCATACCGAAAGATGTGCTTTCAAAGTCTTCAAAGGTATTGAAATCGGGAACGAATATCAAAATGGAAGAACTGTGCGAAACTCTCGTTCTGCTCGGCTACGAAAGGTGCGACCTTGTTGAAGGAAGCGGACAGTTTGCCGTAAGGGGCGGAATAGTTGACCTTTTTATGCCCGATTTTGAAAACCCCATCAGGATTGAATTTTGGGGCGATGAAATCGACACAATAAATTTCTTTGATACAGAAAGTCAAAGGCGTACCGACTACTGTGAAGAAATCCGCCTTTCTCCGTCAACTGAAATACTCATTAAAGACAAATCGGAACTTGCCGACTTAATCCGAAAAAAAGCATCTCGTCTTAACGCCGAAAAAAGTGCAAAAGCAAAAGAGATTTTATTCAAAGAGGCAGATGCGTTGCAAAACGGGTTGACTCTTCCAAACTGCGACAAATTTATTTCGTTGATATACGATAAACCCGCTACACTTTTTGACTATCTCGACGAAGATGCTTTGTGCTTTGTGTCCGAATACAAAAATGTCAAAGAGAGAAACAAGTCGTTTGAATTTCACGAAAAAGAAACTTTGCTCTCACTTTTTCAAGAGGGTATTTTATGCCGTGGATTTGATAACTACTCCTTATCATTTGATGAGGCAATAGACAAAATTCTTTCCCACGGTACGGCATTTCTCGACACCTTTTCACATGCAAACTATGACACGGATATCAAGGCTTTTGTTGACCTTTCCTGCAACCAAACTCCACCGTGGCAGGGGCAGTTAAGCGTGCTGACAGAAGACCTTGACGCGATAAACTACAAAAAGCAATATACCGCCGTACTTGCGGGTACAAATAAATCGGCAAAATATATAGCAGATGCCTTAACAGACAAAGGCTACCTTGCTGAATACAGAGAAAATCTCAAAAAAATCACAAAAGGCAAAGTTTATGTATTGCCCGGAATGCTCAGTTCGGGTATCGAATATCCTTTTGCAAACTTCTACCTATATACCCACAGCACCGTAAATATTGAACAAAAGCCAAAGAAAAAACGCATAAAAAACGGTCAGGAAATTTACTCACTTTCCGAACTTTCTGTCGGTGAATATGTTGTTCACTCCGTACACGGAATAGGAATTTTCAAGGGCATACAGAAAATCGAAGTGCAGAATGTCACAAAAGACTATATCAAGATAGAATATGCAAAAAGCGATATTCTCTATGTTCCCGTTACTCAACTCGATTTGGTCGCAAAATATATCGGTCCGAAAGAAAATCAGGCGGTAAAACTCAACCGACTCGGCACGCAAGACTTCCAAAACACCAAGAGAAGAGTAAAAACCGCCACAAAAGAAATGGCAAAAGAACTGATTGCGATTTACTCACAGCGTATGAATTCAAAAGGCTTTGCATTCTCACCCGATAATGAATGGCAACGCGATTTTGAAGCGGGATTTGAATACGAAGAAACAGAAGACCAACTCAAATGCTGTGATGAAATAAAAGGCGATATGGAGCGTGTCTATCCGATGGACAGACTGCTTTGCGGTGATGTCGGTTTCGGCAAAACCGAGGTAGCGCTGCGGGCTGCTTTCAAGTGCGTTTCGGACTCAAAACAATGTGCCTTGCTCTGCCCTACCACCATTTTAGCGTGGCAACATTACCAGACGATACTCAAACGCTTTGACAACTATCCCGTCAGGATTGAACTTCTCTCACGCTTTCGCACGGCAAAAGAACAGAAAAAAATCCTTGAAAAACTCAAACACGGCGAAATAGATATGGTCATCGGAACTCACCGTCTTGTGCAAAAGGATGTTGTTTTCCGTGACTTGGGACTTGTTATAATCGACGAAGAACAGCGTTTCGGCGTTGCACAGAAAGAACGCTTCAAAGAACTGAAAAACAATGTCGATGTGCTGACTCTCTCGGCTACTCCGATACCGAGAACGCTGAATATGGCGTTAAGCGGAATAAGAGATATGTCGGTAATTGAAGAAGCCCCCGAAAACCGCAGGCCTGTTGCCACTTATGTTTTGGAATACGACCAAGCGGTAATAAACGAGGCAATAAGAAAAGAACTGCGTCGTGGCGGGCAGGTCTTCTATCTTCACAACAACACTGAAACCATCTCCGCTAAAGCGGCACAAATTGCCGAAAATATCCCCGAAGCAAAAATTGCAGTCGGTCACGGAAAAATGAACGAGCAGGAACTCTCCAAAGTTTGGCAGAAAATGCTTGAACAAAAGGTCAATGTTCTTGTTTGCACCACGATAATCGAAACGGGTGTTGATTTGCCGAATGCAAACACTCTCATCATTGAAAATGCAGACCGTTTCGGACTTTCGCAACTGCACCAGATAAGAGGCAGAGTAGGGCGTTCGCCGAGGCGTGCATACGCTTACTTTACTTTTAACCGCTATAAAGTGCTTTCCGATATTTCGCAAAAGCGACTTTCGGCAATAAAAGAATACACCGAATTCGGCTCCGGTATCAAAATCGCCATGCGTGATTTGGAACTGCGCGGTGCGGGCAATATTCTCGGTACATCACAGCACGGCCACATGGAAGATGTCGGCTATGATATGTACTTAAAACTTCTGAACGAAGCCGTTATGGAAGAAAAAGGCGAAACTTTAGAGAAAACTACCGACACAGACTGTCTTATCGATATTTCACTCGATGCTCATATCCCCGAAAGTTATATCGAAAGTCTTACTAATAGAATAGACGCGTACAGGCGTATTGCAGATATAAGAAACAAAGATGATGCAAGCGATGTTACTGACGAATTTATTGACCGCTACGGCGATATACCTTCATCCGTTATGGGACTTATCGACATTGCTCTTATCAGAAATGAGGCAATAAAGCACGGCGTTTATGAGATTAAGCAAAACGATACAAGCCTTCTTTTGTATATTCACGATATAAAACAGGAAGGTGTCGGAAAACTTATCTCGAAAATGAAAGGTCAGGCTATGCTAAACGCAACCGGAAAACCTTATATCGCAGTACGATATAAATCGAAAATCTCTGTTCTTAATTCTTTGAAAGAAATTTTCGATATATAAATTGTGTCTAAACAATGAATATTTGATTTTTTTTATACAATATATAGACAAACATAGTATTTTTATGTATAATAGTTTAGTTAATAAAATAAAGGGCAGGTAATTTTATGAAAAACTATATGAAAATTGTCGCAGTAGTTTTGGCTTTGGTTATCGCTTTATCGGCGGCTTCATGCTCACTTTCCAAAGATTATTCCTACAAAACAAGCGACACAGAACTTCCTATCGGTGTTTATATCTATGCTTTGTACTCAGCCTATAATCAGGCTCAAGGCTTTGCTCAAAAACTCGATACATACGATTCCGAAAAGGGAACTTACGACGGAAACAAGTCTTTCCTTAAACTCGAAATCACAGACGACGACGGCAACAAGGCTACTGCTGACGAATGGATTAAAGATAATGCCGACAAGACAATGAGAGATATTTTGGCTACTCAAAAACTTTTCAAAGAACTCGGCGCTACCGTTGACGAAGCAACTTTGTCAGGTTATGAACAGTCTTGCAAAGAATACTGGGACTTCGGTCCGTACTACGCATACTACGGCGAACAGTACAAAAACCCGTACAAAGACATCTTTGAACCTCTCGGTGTTTCCTACGACTCTTTCTATATGGCAACATACTACAACTCAGCACTCAAAGAGGCTGTTTTTGACAAACTCTACGGTGAGGGCGGAACAAAGGCTGTTGCTGAAGAAGAACTTACAAAATACTTTACAGACAACTACACAAGTTACAAATACTTTAACACAAACCTCTATGAGTCAAAGGCTCAAGATACAACAGACGAAAACGGCGAAACAACACAGGAAAATGTTGATGTTGCTTTCTCCGAAGAAAAGACTGCTGAATACAAATCTGCTTTTGAAAACTACGCTGCTTCTATCAACGCAGGCGAAAGTTACAAGAGCGTTGTTGAGCGCTATATGTCCGACTACTCTGTTGAAAATGACCCGACAGTAGAGAATGTTGAAATTATGAAAGACTCTACTATCGGCGAAGACCTCGTGGCAGAAATCGAGAAACTTTCTGAAGGTACTGCTTCAACAAAGGTTATCGGCGAAGAAAACACCGCTGTTCTTTACCTCTTCTACAAAGAGCCTATCTCCGAACAAATCAGCACTTACATCGGCGACAAAGACAAGAAGAAATCTGTTTTGCAAAGTTATAAACAGGAAGAATTCGACGACTATATCAAGGAAGTCGGCGAAGGTCTTGAAATCACAATCAGTTCTTCTGCAAAGAACTTCTCGCTTAGCAAATTTGAACAGGAAAATAAAGCAAATACCCAATAAAAAGAATTTTTGACCATAAATTGCGGATTATAGTCAGGGAGTGATATTTATGAAAAACTTAATCAAAATAATATCTCTGTCAGTCTGTTTGATTATGTGCTTATCAGTATTCGCGTTTACCGCTTTTGCAACCGACGGTGTTGCCGAAATCGGTGATGCGGGAGATACTCCGATAGCAACCGAACAGCCCTATACCGAACAACCACAGACAGAATATGTACCGCCACAAACAGAGTATCAGCCCGAAACTGTTTATACACCACAGCAGGTCGAAACTGAGTATGTCCCCCAGCAAAATAACTACATCACGGGCGACGACGGTAACTACGATTCTGACGGTAACTATGTAGACTCAAACGATTTAAACGGTAATGCGGGTTCTGTTTCTGACTACGCATCAAGTCTTTACGGTATCAGTGATATCAACGAAAAAGACCTTGAATCGAACAAGTGGAGCAATATCCAGATTGACGACAAAAAAGATGCCGGCTCCGCCGATGACTTCTCGTCAATTAAAGATAACAACGAAAAAGGCGACAACGGTACTTGGATACTCTACACAGGTATTGTCCTCATCGGTCTTTCAATACTCGGTATCATCTTCTTTATTGTTGCTACCGTTACATACAGAAAGAAACTCAAAAAACTTCAGGCTCGTAATTCACGCGAGCGAGGAAATTCCAAAAATGAGCCGAGAAGCAAAACGGACTACAACGACGCTTACAAAGTTGATGCCCCGAGAAAAAGACATTACTCAAACGACAAGGATTTGAGTTACTCCGAAAGAAAAAGGCTCAAAGCAGATACAGCGGATATTGTTCTTCCGCGTCAATACTAAAAAACAAAGGTGCAACCGATTTCGGTTGCACCTTCTCTTTTTATGCTATCGAAACAAAATCAACATATACTGTCCGTACTCTTCATTAAGACAATTTTTTCTCCCGTCTTGTGCCTGTGTATCCTGCGACACGGTCACCTTGTTATTTGAAATAGTAATTCCGCTTGTAGAGCCTGTCCCATAGTACGCAAGTCCGCTTCGTACCAAAGTGTTGCCGTTATTATCTACAGTAACGGGCGGGTAGTATTTCTGCACGACTAACGCAAGTTTCGGGGAATTTGCAATACTTATTTCTTTTGTGCTTTCACCGTCACCGACATAGGATACAATCGTGTACGGATTTGTAAACTTTGCTCTTTCCGATGAGGTTACATGCATTGTAGTATTTGCAATATGCGAACCGACAGTTGAGTCGATTATAGTGTTATCGGAAACAAAGTCCGCACGCTTTGGTTTGTCACTTCCACTCCACTTGCACAAGCCGAGATTAGGTGTATATTCAGTAGATGCCATTATTCGTCCTCCTCTGTTAAGTTGTCAAAATCGTCCCACGACATATCGAGAGCATCAAAAGCCGTAAAGGTTAAATCTTTTGCATCAAGTTTGTCCCACGAAATGCTGTTGAACAGCACCTGCCATTCAAGATGTGCGGGAAGTATCTTTTCGACCTGTGACCTTATCCATTCTTTATTCGCCTGTGTATAATCGCCCTCGGCATAAACCATAATGCGATTAAACTTTGGAAATTCATCTATCACATAGTCCATATTAAAACTCGACAATGCCTTGTCAAAGCCCGAAAGAGTGAAGTCGTTTCGATTTATACTCTCACGCTTTATCAGCATTTCTCTGCGTTTTTGCAAAGGCAGGTTGTCCATTATCGGGCCGTAAATCAGTTCATAATTTGTAAGCCCGTATGTTGACGCTGTCTGAAAAAACGCTTCTTTGAGCATTCTGTTTTGTAGACTGTCGAGTCTTTCAAGTTCAACGGAATATGCGGATATTTCACAGTCCACCGTCGTGTTTTGAAAATCATACAGCCCTGTATCGTTCAGGGCTTTTTTCATTGAAAGATACGGTCTCATTCATTCACCCGCTCGAACATTATATTAAAGGGATAAGCATACTGATACTGTTGCGGATGCACATCCGCACAGGAAACAAAAGAATAGTTTTTTACACCGTCTGTGTGATAAATTATATCGCCCAAGTCGGTAAGCAAAACACTTGTGCCGATACCGAGAGAGTTGATATACTCGCAGAGTTTGTTTCTTACTGTTATGGTAAGGTCGTCAAAATCATAGCCGTCTTCGGGCTCAAGGTTTATGTATAGTTCTATGTTCAGTTTATTTGCATTTGCTGCTAAAACATCAACATTCAGTTCCCTTGATACATCCATAATGCTTTGAACCTGATTTAGCACCGCACTTGTGACAGGACCGCCTTTTGCGGCTACATATACATTCACCGTTCCTGTTCCTCTTGCTCTGGGGTATACTCCCGCAGAATATACGCCGTCTACACTTTGAGCAAGTCTCTTATAATATACGGAATTGGTACCGTTTGATATATCTTTGTAACTGTCAAGCACCCTGCTTCTTAAGTTCTCATCACTCTCTGTGTTCTCTCCGCCTTCAAAAGCATTAAGGTTTTTTACGCTCGTAATTCCCGCAACGGGTGTTACAATAACCGATACGGCACCCGCTTCGACATTACCGCTTTTTCCTGCGATTTGTGCAGTTACGGGTGCTGTTACCGTTCTTCCAGTATGATGCATTATGACATCTTCATCGGTGATAAATCTTATTGCTTCATCCGATGAAGTACAGACTATCGTTCCTGCACTTATCGTCAAGTTTTCCGTCGGTGCGACATCAGCATAAAATGTTACTTCACCCTTTGCTTTTATCGCTTCTTTTCTGTCAAGTCCTCTACGCTGGGCGTGCATATCAAGGTACTCACCTGTCGCTGTATTTACAAATATCTGTCGCAGTACAAAATCAGCCTGAACATTCTGTTTATACAGTTCTCCCGAAAGAACTTTAAGTCTCAACATTATATCCGACTCATCATTTATTTTACACTTCGCTTTGCTTTCGTATTCTTCAATCATATTATGTAAAATTTCATCAAAACTACTCAAATACTATCACCTCCGTGCCTATATCCTGACCTTTGTAATTTATTCTGATATTCACCGCGTGGGCATCATTTACATCCGTTATCGAAACGACACTAACATATATATCGGGGATATTAACTACGGCTTCATTTAGTAGGATTTCAAGCCTGTCCTTTGCATTTTCAAAAGAAAAAATATTGTCAGACACCTCTGCCCCGAACTCTCTGTCATAGACAAAACTGCCTTTTTTTACCGAGCAGGCAAGTTTTACTCTTTGGCGAATTTCATCCGTTCCCGTTATGTAAACCGTATCGCCGTTATCAAGCGTTTTTATATCTTTATTCTCGATTTTTACATCCATATCAGGAATTTACCTCCCGACCGTTGATAAGAACTTTTCCGTTATTCTTTAATAGGATTGTTGCCCCGCCCGAAGAAAAAAGCATCAACTCGCCCGGCTCTAAATCCATCTGCGGTGCTACAACACCCAAACATACATCCCTGTCGTCTGTCGGCAAAACAACACATTTTTCGCCGACTTTCGGAACATAGGCAACGCCGTAGGGTGCAACACAGCAAAGGTTAAAGCGGTCGTTTGTCGCCCCGACAGAAACTTCATTATTTGATGCACTTGTGACACTTCCGAGCGACGCATCATCTTTTGAAAAAGAATTTTTTGTTACATAATCCGTCAGCCACATATCAAGCATCCTTTCTTTTGAGTACTATCGTAGTCAAATCTTTTTTTGAATTCAGCACATAACGAACTTCGCTGACATAAAGGTTTTCTTCATCAGAGCAGAAATCACTTTTTACCTTTGCACTTCTGCCCAAGATATCGAGGTATCTGCCCTGACAAATAAGTTTTATATTAAAACTGTTTTTCCTTCCGTTTGATATCATCATATCGGCACATTTCATCGGGGTATCTGTCAAAACGGCGTTGAGATATCTTTCCCTTGTAATACCTCTTTTTTCTGCATCTTCATTCGTAACTTTGCAAAAATATCCGGAGGAATTTGTTACTTTGATATTCACTCGTGATATTTCTTCGCACCGCTTTTGTGTCTGTGTCAAAGAGATATAGTTAATATCACCGTCATTTGCAGAAAACACGATTTTGTCACCGTATGGTGACAAAAAGTCGAGTTCACCTCGTATATTTATTCTCGGTGTTTTTGAAAAACAGTTGCTGAAAAAGTTATACACCGCCTGCCAGTTTGACATACCCTTACTTATGACAAGTTCGCCGTAGTATGTGCTGTCGTTGCCGTTATACTTTGAAATACCGAAAGGCTTTGCGTGTTTCTCGAAAATAAGATTTGCGTTGGGGTGATTGTAGGTCACGGGAATACTCTCGTTATCTATCAAAGCAGCCGCCATAGAACGGGCACAGATTTTCAAATATGCACCGTCTGTTGAGATTATCGTCTGCTGTTCATCAACAACGCCGGTAAAAACAACTGCGTCATCATCATACACAACAACACTTTTCAGTTGAGGAACTTTTTCATAAGAGAAAACCGCCGTCATATCATCACAGGGGATGTTTTCCTCCTGATTTATCGACAACGCAAGCGGGCAAAACAAAAGCACCTTTGTGTCTTCTGTATCGGTAAATATAAATTTCAGCATACTCTCACCTTCTCTATGTCTGTCAGGTCGTCTATATACCTTATCTGCGGATTAAGACTTACTAAACTTTCTATCTTTTTCTCATACATATTTGCAATATCCCACAGCGTTTCTCCTTCGGATACGGTATGTATAATACTTGTATCTTCTTCGGTGTTCTCGTTTGCCGTTTCTTTGAAAACGAATTCGTAAGTAAGCACATTTTCTTTTGCCTCGCCGATAAGAGAAAGTTTCTCAAATCGAGCATACATACAAATTGTTTTCGGAATACTCAGTATTCCCTGCTTTTTCAATTTATAAACCTTTTCAAGGCTTCTGTATGCTTCAAGGCAGTTTTCACCGTAGAGTTCGCCTACCCCGCTGACAGTTTTGAGATTTTCTCCGAAATCGTTTGAAAAATGCTTTTGATACGGGGAGCAAAGATTTACAACATCTTTGTCGCAAAGAACTTTTATCGACTTTGGGTTATGGTGCCAAGTGTATGAGCAAAATCGCATGGGTACAAGTTTCATTTTACGCTTGCCTCCTGTTCGTCAAGAAATGCCCGCACAAAGCGTCTTGCATCCTGCTCTAAAAATTCCGACAAAAGACTTACGCTGTCATCGGGAGCAAGTTCATCGGCAAATTCATAATATCTTTCGTTATTCATCTTCTACCTCGCTTTGTGTCATACTCTTTGCGGTAATGGTATATTTATCGCAAACATTTTTTGCACCGTTTGCTACTCTTTTTTTCTCAAAAAGGTTGCATCCTTCGTAGGTATATACCCTGCTTTTGTCGCAAACGGTCAGAGTAAAGTTGCTTTCAGACAATACATCAAAATCAAAAAGTGAAAGGGCAACAAGTTCAAGCACATAATGCTTTTTCTCAT
Organism: Ruminococcus sp.; assembly: GCA_045617705.1. Classification (GTDB taxonomy): domain Bacteria; phylum Bacillota; class Clostridia; order Oscillospirales; family Acutalibacteraceae; genus Ruminococcoides. Next base: position 10,357 of record JAZLJE010000171.1, on the reverse strand, counting down.
TTACCGTGTCAAAAGGTTCACCTGACAAAAACTCGTTTATATCATAGTGAGAATACTTTTCGTCCGACACAAAATCGGTCACGCCGTAGAGGGTAGTATCGTTGACGGAAAGTGTGATGTCCGTGCCTTTTGTTATTCGTAAGTAATTCATACGCTTGCCTCCTCATAAAGGCAGTAACAAAGGCAGGCGTTTACATCTCTATAAACGGTTCGCATTGAACTTTCGTAGGAAATCGGCAAAAGTTTTATTGAAGAACAGACCTTTGACACATCGTTTCTTTTGATTGCATCATACAAAGCGTTTGCACACAATGACAACGAGTCACCGGAGTCAAAAGACTTTGCATAAACGCGAAAACGCAGAGTGATGTCGTACATTCTTCCGACAAGGTTTTCGCTGACACTTTCTCCGATAAACTCGGTACTGATTTGAGTATCGAGAGTATCAACCGCTATCATTACTTTGGTGATGGGATTGGGAATTTTTTCATCGGAATATCCTTTTATAAACCTGTATTCACTCATTAAATCATCGTCTTTTATTCTCTTTACAAACTCGTCGATATTTTGTTCAATCTGTGTCATAATCGTCCTCCCTCATTTTTTGATATTCAAGAAGAATTGCCCATACATATATTATGTCTTTTCCTACTTTGAACTGTTCACTTGTCACTACGGTATATTTTTGTCCGTCGTGGGTGATAAATGTATTTATTCCTCTTTCAAAAGGATGTGTGGGGTCGCCGATATACAGAACATACTGATTATCAAAATATCCCGACGGGATAATTTTGTCGTTTATATACAGTCTGTGTCTGCGTCTTAACGGCTGAATAAACGCTTTGCTGTATGTAGTCTGTCCGTCTTTTTCGATTTTAACAGAACTTGCATACTTTTCCATTGCATACCTTATTGTGCTTTTTATACTCATCAGACCACCCGACAGAAAACAACATCGTCAGAGCCGATAAGGTCAGATACTTCTTCTTTTTCACAAAGCCACAGTTGTTTTGACCTGTTTACTGTATCTTCATCAACAGAAAACTCAACATCGCCCGCCTTGAAACGGTTCAAATTTTCTGCCGACATACAGCAATTTACTTTGTAGTAGGCAAAAACTGCGCAAGCGTGAATAAGTCTTTTTCTGTCTGCATTGCTTGTATTTTCGTTTATCTTCTCGTTGAAAAAGCCCATACAGTCAAGGATAATCGGCAGGTACTTTGAGATCTCTTCTTCACTTTGTCCCGACACCAGAGCATATCTCTTTATGACTTCATTAAGACTCAAGGTGTCCACCTCCGATTAGTATGTCAGTTTCTTGGAAGCACCGACAAAAATCTTTGCAAAGCCTGCAATACAACTGATTGTTGCACGCTCTAACTGGCGGTCAATGAGTTTGTCGTAATCGGTTGTTACATCGCCCGCTTTGACCATTTCGAGAGCACAGTCTTTGTCAAGACCGATAATGAGGTCGGAAGAAATGGAAGAAGTGTGGATAAGGTTTGCACCCAAAGGTGTTACCATCTTGCCGCTTCCTTGGAAGTTGAGTCCCGCTACAGCATCTTTCATCTCGTCCATTTTGAGAATTTGTGTCATTGCGCCTGTCGGAGCAAGAATTGTGTTGAGTTTGTAGGGTGACAAACTTGCCCAAAGGGAAACAAGGTCTGCATAGGCGATTGTATCTGCTGTTGCGGTAGAGATACCGGCACAAGCGTTATTGTTGCCGTCGCCGTTTAAAATTACATTAACGGCATCGTTTAACTGTGCCTTTGCAATATATGCACCAATCTGCTTAAGTGTTACCGTGAACAAGTCAAGGCGCTGGAAACGAAGTGCCTCGTATGAAGATACAAGCATTCTTCCGCGCTTTTGGAGTTTGACAAGGTTTTCCTGAGTTTTTACAACTGTCTGGGGGATAACTGCACCCTCGCCGACTGCTGCAAGTGACTTGTCGTCATCTGTCGGATTTGATGTGATTGAACGGTAGTCCATACCGTCAATCTGGGTTACGGTTGCTACGATATCGGAAAGGGCATCTGCCTCTTCCATACCCTGCATTACCGCTCTGCTGACATATTCGGGGAAAAGTGCCGATGAATTTGAAGTCTGAAAAAACTTCTCAACGCAGTCGGAACCTACTCCGCTTACTTTGATGTCAAATCTTTTTAACTGTCTTGAAAATGCGTCTAAACCGTCGAGTTCGGTACCCTTATAGTTTTCGCTTGGGTCCATTTTTTCGAGTACATCTGTCAGGCTTTTGCCTGTCTGGTACATACCTTTTTCGAGTGTAATGTTTTCATATAAAGCCATAATATAGCCTCCCTCTTAAAGAATAATGCCGACACTGCCTGTGCCGACTGTTACTACAAGATAACTTTTTCCGCTTTCTGCTGACTTTACGCCTGAACTTGCCGCAACAAGGATATTGTAGCCTGCTGTGATTGTTGAGTCGCTTGTAGCAAGTTCAACATAACCTTCAAGTTGTACTGTTGCGTAGCCGTTTCTAACGCCTACGCATACGCCGATAAAGTCATCGTTTGCGCTGCACGGTGTAACGGTATCAGATGCACTCATTTTTACAAGTGAACCTGCTTTTACCGTACTGCTTGCAATAAATGTCGCTACGTTTTCACCGTAGCCCTTAAAATTTACATTCATGGTTTACCTCCGAATTAAATTGTGAATTGGGTATTGTTATGAGTTTTCTCGCCTTCACTTTTAGAAAAAAGTTGAGGCTTTACGGGCATTGTTTTTTCTGCCCTTTTTTCATAAGCCGCTTTGAGTTCTTTTATCTCGCTGATACAAAGTTTTGACAAAATTTTTTCGAGTGTTTCGGTCTTTAACTCGTTGTCGCAAAGCGCAGAGAGTTTTACTACCGATTTTGTCAAATCTTCTCTGTAAAGTTTTGCGTCTTCTGCACCTTTTTCAAGAGTGACAATGTACTCAAAAAGGTTTTCACTCTGTGACTTTGAAAGCGTGATTTCTTCGCCTTTTTCAAGGGCTTTTCTGATATTTTCCATATAATCTGCCTTTCTTTTGTGTGCCTTTATTACGCCTGCACCTTTCTGTGCCGGTACGGCAACGAAACTGAATTCATACGCATCAGTCGGGGAAATCAGTTCGCCAAAGCATAACTTTGAGCCGTATTTTTCGCCCTTTGTATGACTGCACGCGTTTGAGTGAATATCGTTTGAACAGATTGAGCAAACATTCTTTTCGACGGCACAGCCGACAGACACTTCTTTTAAAATTCCCGTGTCTATCATATCGATAAAGTCTTCGTTCTTCTTTGTTCTCGGAATGTAGGCTCTTGCGACAAGTCTGAAATAGTCGTCACCGAGGACTGTTTTTCTGCCTTCTATCGCTTCGACAGAGCAGGAAATTATCCTTGCTGTCATATTCTCGGCTTTCATACTGTGGTCAACTATACCCGTTTTGCCGACAAAAAGTTTTTCGAGTTCAAAAAGGGACTCCACCGTAAAGCGCTCGTTATCTCTGTCGATATCGTTGTCGCAAAGAACAACCGAAAAAAGATACACATCTTCGCTTTTTAGTTCTTTTCTTGAGTAAGAATTTACGAGTGCCATTTCTTCGTCGCTTATATTGTCAAAAGTTTTTATTACCTGTCCCGTTTTCAATTTTTCACCCCCGAAAGTTCAGTTTCGATTTTTTCTGCTTGGGCATTTGTAAGTCGGGCGTTTGCAAGTTCTGTTTCGTCTTGCAAATTGATATTTTCCCAAACTATATCAAAGCCCGAAGTTTCTCCCGCAAGTCGTAAAAAAGTTCTTATTATCTTTATAATTACGGGATTTATAAGAGTTCTGTAATAGTCGATTTCACTTGTGAGGATATCCGCTTGCTGGGTGCTCATTCTCTCGGTTGTTGACCAAGAAAGTCCGAGCAAAAACGGCGGAATGGAAAGTTTCGATACAATCTGCTCCAAAATGTGTTTTATCGGAACATCATAGTCAAGCACCTGATTATCCGCGCCGATTGCTTTTATCGACACATCACCGACAGATACAAAGTCGCAGACCTGCGTAGTGTCGCGCATAGCCTTGCTCCATTCTTTTGCGATTTCTTCTGCCTTTTTTCTTGAATTTGCTATGGGAGAATTGTCAGAAGGCTTATATGTAACCGCAAAGCGAACATTTCCGACACGCTCGAAATTTAGTCCCATTGTGTTGAAAATTTTTAAGAGTATTCCCGACACAAAGGGCAGTCCGCAAAGTATCGAATTGCCGACAAGCGTTCCCGGAGTCGGATTTAAAAGGGAGAGTAAAATCAACTGCTGATACTGTACTTTTTCTGCTTTTATGCCGTCGGTCTTTACATACACAATCGGCTCTAAAATACTCGTTTCATAACCGATTTCGATATCTTTCAGAGATGCGTTGTAAAGACAGTCAACAGAAGAATTGTCGCTTGACAAAACAATTTCGCCAACCGCTGTACCGTAAGTCAGAAGTTGGTCAAAATAGGTGCTGATAAACTGTCCTATTCCTATTGATGTACCGTTGACTTTGACATTTTTCAAAAATGAATTTACGGCATTTTCTACTCTTTTATTTTCACAGGAAACAGAGAAAGTTCCCAAAAGCCGTACCATTTTCGATATAGCGGCATCAATTACCGGCACCGCTTCCTTAAGTGTCGAATAAAGAGAAATCTGCGGTTGTGAATACGGGCTGTATCTGTTTATTTCATAAAACGGATGTCCCATAAAGGTTGACGGAGAAACCACACAAGTTTTTTCATCTGATACTTTCTTTTTTGATGATATAAGTTTCAATGTAACCTCCGTGATTTACCTATCTTTTTGCGGCGATTGCAAAACACGAATCGCCGTTTTCCAAATATGTTGTGACAAAATATCTTATGTCATCCATAGCGTGGTCGTTTTCTTTGAGTACCGTGTCTTTGTTCTTCTTTTCATCCCATCTGTAAAGCGAAAACTCTCTTTTTGAGTCCTCGCAGTTATCACAGATGATGATGCGTTTTTCTTTTAATGCAGAAGATGTTTTGCGTATACCGTCAAGCACATTATTGTCGGCTGTCATAACAACGAATTTTCCTTTTCTCTTGATAACCTCAATGAAACTTTTTGCTGACGGGTCAACAATAACCGCTTCGACGAAGCGTTCACCGATAAGACTACAAAGTGCATCATAATGCTCTTCGTCGGTACGCATAACGCCTTCTTTTTTTGAATCAAAATAGTACTCATCTATTCGATACCACACAAAATCTTTTCTGCCCCAAAGACCGAACGACGAGGGGTTTACCGTGCCGTAATCGCAGGATACGACAAAATTCTGAAACTCTCCGACGGGTACGGGGCAAAACATACTGCTGTCCATAAAGGGATAGACAGCACCCGACACCGACACCCATTCACCTTTGACAAAACGGCGATAAAACGCTCCCGAGTACAGGCTCTCGTAGCGACTTATCATTTCATCACTCAATGATGGGTTGTCCTGCATCGTAAAGTGGATATACAAAGCACGCTTATCATCGCACTTTTTTATCCATTCTTTGTAGAACCAATGGTAGGGATATTCAGGATTACAGTTGAAGAAAAACTTTGAACCCGAAACGGAACAGCGCGCAAGTGCCTGCTCAACAAATGAGCGTGGCATTAAGGCGACCTCATCAAAAAGTACACCTGAAAGTGTCACTCCCTGAATAAGCGAAGCGCTTGACTCATCTTTTCCCGAAAAAAGGATAAAGGTAATTTCTTTTTTCTTATCGCTTACCGTTATCCTGCTCGAGGAAATGTTGTCTTTGACAGAAAATCCGAGTTCTTTGAGAATGGGTAAAAGGGGGATTACCACATTTCGTCGAAGTGATTTTATCGTCTTTCCGCAAAGCCCGAACAACCCCCCGTCGAATGTCGAAAATGCCCACAGCACAAACGACAACGACAATGAGAAGGTTTTGCCCGAACGCACCGCACCGTCACAGATAATTGCGTTATAGTTTTTGTATTTCGAGTTTTTCCACCAGGAAAGTGCCTGCAACTGCTTTTTCGAAAACGGCTTATACTCCACTTATTTCACCGCTGTCGTCAAAAGCATTTTCCGCCTGACTGCTCAAAGCATCCAAAAGCGTGCTTGCAGATGTGCTTTCCTTTTCGTCGAGAGTAGAAAGTTTTTCAAGCGCTTTTACTCTGTCGAAAAACTTTATCTCCACCGACTTGTCCGTTCTTTTTATCTCCGAAACAGAGAAAAGGTCAAGTGAATTTATCAGTTCTTTTGTCGGAGCATTTTCATACAAAAGGCTCACCGCATCTGCAACATTTGAGAATGCCAATCGGTAAAGTCCAATCAAAACAAACGAAGATTTCAGTTTGTTTTTTTCCTTCACCGTTCTCGCAATTTCATCACAAATGTCTGACCTGCAAATTAGTTTGTTCGAAGCCTTTTTCGGATTTGCAAAACCTGATAGTTTTGCCGACAGTTCCATATCTCCGTTTTCACAAAAATAAGAACAAAAATCCTTTTCTTTTTTCGTCAGTTTTTTCTTTGACAAGTTTTTCATCCTTTCATTGTTCTACTATCTATCACCATAAAAAGAAAAAAGTTGCATACGGATATGCAACCTTAAAAATTTATTTATTAAAACATAAAAAATTTGGCAATACTAATAGAAATTTCTTGAAAGGACAACAAAATGTTTACAAAAAATTTTGAAGATAATAAAAAACTGCTGCAAACCACTCTGCGTAGCAGTGAGTGTTTTGACATCATTGAAAGGAACATTACCATAGCGGGCAAAAAAGCCGTGATGTTCTACATTGACGGACTGTCAAACGACGCAATTATGGAAAAAATTATGGAGTTTTTCTACAAAAACGCAAAGGCGGAAAGTTTCAAAGACGCTCGCACTTTTGCAAGCGAATGTGTGCCGTATATTGAAGTAGATGTAGTAGGCGACCTTGACACCGTGGTGAAAAATATATTAAGCGGTATATCCTGCATTATCGTTGACGGTTTTACGGAATGTGTAATGCTCGATATGCGCTCATATCCTCAACGAGTTACGAGTGAGCCCGAAGACGACAAGGTACTTCGCGGCAGCAAAGACGGTTTTGTTGAAACGCTTGTTTTCAACTGTGCATTACTTCGGCGAAGGATAAGGGACACAAACTTTACCACCCGCGCTTTCACGGTTGGAAAAGAGTCAAAAACAGATGTCATTCTCTGCTATATGGACAACCGCGTTGACAAAAAACTGCTTGATAATCTTTCAAAAAGAATAGCACGACTTAATATTGACTCGCTTTCGATGAACCAGCAAAGCCTTATAGAAGCGCTGTATAAAAAGAAATGGCTCAACCCTTTTCCGAAAGTAAAATACACCGAACGCCCCGATGTTGCTGCTGCTGTGGCACTAAAGGGAAATATCGTCATCCTTGTTGACAACTCCCCCTCTGCCCTGCTTTTGCCGACTTCTATTTTTGATTTGCTCGAAGAAGCAGACGACTACTACTTTCCTCCTATCACGGGAACATATATCCGCTTTACGCGAATATTGATTTCGATTTTCTCCGTAATCCTCACCCCGCTGTGGCTGCTCGCCCTGCAAAATCCCGACTCCGTTCCCGAAGCGTTACGATTTACTATTGAAACGGAACCGCAGAACATTCCGATTTTTCTGCAACTGCTGATTATCGAAATCGGCGTTGACGGGCTACGCCTTGCAGCCCTCCATACGCCCGAAAGCCTTACCTCCGCGCTCGGCATTATCGGTGCTATTGCCTTTTCCGAATTTGCGGTGGACTCGGGCTGGTTTGCTGCGGAAGCAACCTTATATATGGCTTTTGTCACTATTGCGAACTTCTCGCAAACCAACTACGAATTCGGCTACAGCCTGAAATTTATGCGAATACTTTTGCTCATACTGACAAGGGTGCTAAACTCTCTCGGTTTTGCTATAGGTATAGTAATAAACATTATTTTACTGTTTACAAACACAACTATTTCGGGAAAAAGTTATATGTATCCGCTGTTTCCGTTTCACGGAAAAGAATTACTCGGTAAACTTTTGCGAATTCGCTTTAAGTAAAGAAAATACTCACGGTTACAACACTCATAATAACTGCCGTAAAATCCGCCGCAAGTGCCGATATCAAGGTGTGGCGGATTTTCTTTATGCCTATGCTTCCGTAGTACATTGTTATTGCATAAAACGTTGTTTCGGATGAACCTGCAAGCACGCTTGCGCACCGACCTAAAAAACTGTCTGCTCCGTAGTCTTTGTATATTCCCGTCAAAAGTGCCGTTGCGCCCGAACCCGACACAGGCCGTAATACCGCCATAGGGAGTATCTCCGATGGAAAATGAAAAAAATCCGTCACAGGCTTTACCAAAGTCACAATAAAATCGGTAAGTCCCGACGCTTTCAGCATATTGACACAGACAATCAGCCCTATCATTGTCGGTGCGATTGAGTATAAAGTAAACAGCCCCTGCTTTGCCCCGTCTGTAAAAGCATCAAAAACATTTATCCTTTTTATAAGCCCGAAAACGACAGTAAACACAAGAAAAAGGGGGATTATGTATTCCATTTTTTTCGCCCTTTCAAAGTTTTTGCAAGAATAAGTCCGACTAAAACCGAAATAATCGAAGAAATCCACACGCAGAAAATCACATCAAAAGGCGACTTGCTCCCAAAACTTGCCCGAAGTGATGCAACCGTTGTCGGTAAAAGTTGTATTGATGCCGTGTTGAGTACAACAAAGGTAACCATACTGTCTGTTGCCGTGTCGAGTCTTCTCTCCCCCTTTAACTCTCGCATTGCAGAAAGTCCCAAAGGAGTTGCGGCGTTGCCAAGTCCCAAAAGATTTGCACTTATATTCATTGTGATATATGAAAACGCGTCGCTTTGTTCGTCAACATCGGGGAAAAGTCTTTTTATCACGGGAGCAAGGATTTTTGAAAAAACTTTTGTCAGCCCGCCTTTGTTTGCTATTTCCATAAATCCCGACCACATACACATTATCCCGCAAAGTGTTATGAGCAGTTCTACTGCCTCTTTTGCACCGTCTATCACCGATTGCGACAGCGCCGACATATTCCCCGAAACCGCAGCGTAGACAAAACTTAATGTTATCATTCCCGCAAAAATATATGAAATCATAGTGCCTCCTATATCACTTTTGGCATTATATAACTGTTGACAAATTTGGCGGGTTTTGGTAAAATTATGTCATAAAAGGACGAAGGAGGAGTTTTTATGAAACCCGCAGGTTTTCTCTGCAAAATTGACAAACTCGGCAGAATTGTCATTCCGAAACCCATTCGAAAAACCTATGACCTAAACGAAGATGATACAGTAGAACTTTTCACCGACTCTGATAGCATCATCATCAAGCGCTACGGTATGAAATGCACATTCTGCGAAAACTCTGATGACCTTACAGACTTCAAAGGCAAACCCATTTGCAGTTCGTGTTTGAAGGCTCTATCATCAAAATAACTTTGTAAATTATATAAAAAAACTATAAATAATATTCAAAATCGGGGGATGAAGTTATGACAAGAATTGATAAGGAAAACTACTATCTTGATATTGCCGAAACCGTTTTGGAGCGTGGCACCTGCCTTCGCCGTAATTTCGGTGCTATCATCGTAAATCAAGACCAGATTATTTCAACAGGCTATGTCGGTGCTCCCAGAGGACGCAAAAACTGTATCGACCTGGGCCACTGTATCCGGGAGGAAAAGAAAATTCCCCGTGGCGAGAGATACGAACTTTGCCGAAGTGTTCACGCCGAGGCTAACGCAATCATCCACGCTCCCCGTGAACAAATGATTGGTGCGACTTTGTACCTTGTCGGCAAAGAAGTCACAACAGGCAACTATGTTGAAAATGCAAGTGCCTGCTCAATGTGCAAGCGTCTTATCATCAACGCCGGCATAAAAAAAGTCATCATCCGCTCCACAAAAACAACATTCAAAGCACTTTATGTTGAAGAATGGATAGAAAACGATGACTCATTAGACGGTATTTTAGGTTACTGATTTACATAGTTAAAGGCTGTGATGAATGCATCACAGCCTTTTAGTATATAGTTTTATGTTTTTAGTTTTAAGATAATAAAAACCTGCAACGGACTTTCGTCCGTTGCAGGTTTATTTTGCGGTATTTATTTTACGAATAAGTCCAAGGTTTTACTGACCATACTTTCGGGTCTGCCGTTGTGTCGGACCCGCCTGTTACCTTGTCGGGATACCAAGCCATATTTTCACTAAACGGTCCTTTAATATCTTCTGTTTTTGCGGAGCCTGAATTACTGCGCCAGATAAGTCCCTGTGCATCTGCGGGAAGGTCACAACAGTAAATCTTCTGT
>JAZLJE010000170.1:0-2851 GCA_045617705.1 Ruminococcus sp. | reverse complement strand
CAAAATCCCCGGTATGCATAATATCGAAAATTATATGACCGCCATAACTGCAGTATGGGGAATAGTCAGCAAAGAAAATATTGTATATACAGCCGAAAACTTCTCAGGAGTTGAGCATAGGCCTGAACTTGTCCGCACTTTTGAGGGAGTAAAATACTATAACGACTCAATAGCCTCAAGCCCGACTCGTACAGCCCTCGGTACTTTATCATTATTCGACAAGAGAATTATACTTATCGCAGGCGGATATGACAAACACCTTGATTATACCGAACTCGGTGACATTATCTGCGAAAAGGTAAAAGTCCTTATTTTAATGGGCGCAACCGCGAAAAAGATTGAAACAGCAGTACTGAATTCAGAAAATTTTGACGCTGAAAAAATTAAAATTTTACACGCCGAAAATATGGAACAGGCAGTAGAATTCGCAAGAGAAAATGCAGTAGACGGCGATATAGTATCAATGTCGCCTGCAAGCGCAAGTTTTGACTTATACAAAAACTTTGAAGAACGCGGAAAACACTTCAAAAAGTTAGTAAATGATTTAATATGATAAAGATAATTGACAGTACTTTCGACAGGGAAAAGGAACTTGTGGATTTTTGCGAAAAATCACCATTTGGGTGCAAAGTCTTGTCCGTCTATCTTTGTTATGATACAACCCTCGACTTTGTCGATTTATGGTACCAGACAGATGAAAATAACAGGATAGTAGGGGCTGTTTCATCCTTTGAAAATAACTTTACTCTTATGCTGAGTGATGACTCAAATCTTGATGAAATAAAGTCCTTTCTTTCTTTCAAAAAACCCTGCTTTATTTTAGCAGAAAGCAAGTATTATATTTCTGAATTAGAAAAAAGCCGTGTCGGTGATGTGATGAAATATCACGGTGAAATCTGCTTTGATAACAAGGTGATTATCCCCGATATTGAAAAGGCTTACAGCCTTATGAAAAAAAACAAATCCGCAGACTTTCCCGTGCCCGAATATAACTACTTTTTGTCCGATGTAATACACCGCAAAAATCAAGATAAATTCAGCATTTACGGCATATTTTACAAGGAACTTTTATCCGTTGCGATGACCGTTGCCGAGTGCGAAAAATCTGTTGTTATCGGCGGTGTTGCAACCGATAAAAATATGCGAAAAAAAGGACTCGGAAAGAGAACTGTTTGTCATATTTCAAGTAAGTATTCACAGGAAGAAAAATCAGTTTTTGTATACTGTGCAAAAAAGAACACAAAGTTTTATGAAAAATGTGGATTTTCAAAGACTTTTGAATTTACCGAATACACAAAAAGGTGATAGTTTTGAACGAACAATACATATTTTCAGATGAAATAAAAACCATTCGTGACAAGGCACTTTTAATGTGCAAAGAAAGTTTCGAAGAAATAGAAAAAATAACCGAGTATAACCAGCAGAAAATGCTCAAAGCGTTTCAAAATGCAGGAGTTTCTTTGTGCCATTTTGCAGGTACAAACGGCTACGGCTATGACGACAGAGGAAGAGATAAATTAGACGAGATTTACGCTTACGCTTTTAATGCCGAAGATGCTTTGGTACGCCATAATTTTGTAAGCGGAACGCATACTTTAACAGTCGCATTGTTCGGTCTTCTTCGCCCAAAGGACGAGATGCTTTGTGTTACGGGTATGCCGTATGATACTATCCGCAGTGCTATCGGTATTTCGGGAGATTATTCAGGCTCATTAAAAGACTTTGGTATAAAGTTTTCAAAAGTCGATTTAAAATCCGACGGGACTGTTGATTTAGAAGCGATTGAAAAAGCAGTATATAAGGGACTCAAAATGGTCTACATCCAGCGTTCAAGGGGTTATTCAACCCGCCCAACCTTACTTTGCAAAGATATAAAAGCAATCTGTGATATAGTGAAGAAAAAGTCCCCCGAAACGATAATAATGCTTGATAATTGCTATGGCGAATTTGTCGAAACCGATGAGCCTCTTGATATGGGTGTAGATATAATGGCTGGCTCACTGATAAAAAATGCCGGTGGCGGTATTGCCCCGACAGGCGGATATATAGCAGGACGAAAAGATTTAGTCGAAATGTGTTCATACCGCCTAACAACTCCCGGAACGGGAAAAGAAATCGGCTGCACTCTTGATGTACTTCGCGAAATGTTTATGGGCGCATTTTTTGCACCGCAGGTAACCGGCGAAGCGATGAAAACCGCTGTTTTTGCGTCCGCGGTATTTTCTTTGCTTTCTTTTGATGTCAGCCCGAAGTTTGATGAAAAACGCGGTGACATTATTGATGTAATTACATTTAATAATAAAGAAAATTTGCAGGCTTTCTGCAAGGGAATACAAAAAGGCTCGCCGATAGACTCCTTTGTAACTCCCGAATATGCCCCGATGCCCGGTTATGACTGCAATGTAATTATGGCAGCAGGAGCATTTACAATGGGCTCGTCAATCGAACTTTCTGCAGACGGACCTCTAAAAGAGCCCTACTGTGCTTTTATGCAGGGCGGACTTAACTTTAATTCTTCAAAAATCGGTATCTTGCTTGCAGCACAAGAAATTCTTGATATACAAAATAAGTAACATATTAAAAAGACTAATGACAAAATCAATCGTCATTAGTCTTTTTGCGTATTTTTTTAAAAAATTCATACAAAAGTGCTTTGCATTCATCTTCGAGCATAGAGCCTTCGCATTTTGTCTTGTACGCGCCTTCTGTTTTAAAGACATCACAAGCAGATAAGCAACCTCCGTATTTTTCATCAAAAGTACCGAAGTAAACTTTTTCTATCTGCGCGTTTGAGATAGCACCGGCGCACATAGGACAAGGCTCCATTGTAACATACATTTCACAGTTTGAC
>JAZLJE010000169.1:0-4019 GCA_045617705.1 Ruminococcus sp. | reverse complement strand
ACGAGTTCCTCCGAAGAAGGAAAGTACATCAGGCAACTGAATTTCGTAAAATTTATTATGCAAGCCTGCAACGCCGAGTCCTACGATAATACCACCGAAAACGCCCATCTGCAGGGTTGTTATTCCAAGTACGGATGTGGTAGAGTTTTGAGCCATTGCCTCTACCCCGCCTTTGATGGTAATAAGTGTGCTGATGGTTGAATGCATAATAAGAAAAGCGATAGTAGCAGCCAAAGCAGCAACCGCTTTCTCTTTTTTTGCCATTCCGATAGCAACACCTATTGCAAACAACAAAGGTAGGTTATCAAACACAATGCTTCCCGTTTCGCTCATAATCTCAAAAATTGAGTATAAAACTCCACCTTCATATATTACATTTGAAAGATGATAAGTTTCTAGCATAGTCTGATTTGTAAATGAACTGCCTATACCAAGCAAAAGTCCTGCAATCGGAAGCAGAGCAATCGGAAGCATAAAGGACCTTCCTACCCTTTGCAAAACGCCAAATGTTTTTCCTTTCATATACAATACCCCATATATATTTAAGTTACAAATTATTTATTCTTTTGCGCAACGGCATAATTTTTTTAGGCGATACAGATAATTCATCAATACCTATATCAAGGAAAAATTCTGTTAATTCCTCATCGGCTGCAAGTTCTCCGCATATTCCGACAGGTATTCCTGCATTATGAGCATTATTTGCAACTTTTTCGATAAGACGCAGTACAGCAGGATGTTTCGGATTGAAATATCTTCCGAGTTGACTGTTCCGGTCACAGGCAAGCGTATACTGTGTAAGGTCGTTACTGCCAATGCTGAAAAAGTCGGAAATACCAGCCAGTTCATCACTAATCACCGCTGCAGCGGGAGTCTCTATCATTATGCCGATTTTCACATTATCATTAAAAGGTTTGTTCTCACTTTTAAGTTCGCGCTTGACTTCTTCAACTACCGCTTTTGCTTCTTCAAGTTCCCAAACGGAAGCAATCATTGGGAACATAATCGAAAGTTCGCCGTAAACAGATGCACGATAAAGAGCACGAAGTTGAGTTTTGAACATATCTTTTCTTTCCAAACAAATACGAATTGCCCTTGTTCCGAGTGCGGGATTTTGTTCTTCGGGTAGTTCAAAGTAATCAATCCTCTTGTCAGAGCCAATATCACAGGTGCGAATGATAACTTCTTTGCCAAAGAGTGTTTTCAAGACTTCAGAGTAACTTTTGAACTGTTCTTCCTCGTCAGGGTAATCGTTACTGTTAAGATAGAGAAATTCGCTTCTGAACAGTCCTACTCCTTCTCCGCCGTTTTCGATAACATCATTTGCGTCATTCGGGTTGCCGATATTACAGAAAAGTTTTACACTTCTGCCATTTGAAGTTATAGTTTTTGCATCTTTATACTGCAAAAGTTCCTTTTGAGCGTTTGCTTCGTTTTCTATACGCTTGATACAATTTTTCTCTGTTTCGCTGTCAGGTTCTAAAATAATTTCACCTGATTTACCGTCTATAAATACCGTTTTGCCGTCATCACTATCAGAAAAATGTTCGTCGGGTTTTATCACAGCAGGAATACCCAAATTTCTTGCAAGAATTCCTGTGTGGCCGTTTTGTGTTCCGTTATAAAGGATAAAACCTTTTACATAGTTTTTATCAAGTTGGATAGTTTGTGATGGGGTTAAGTCGTCGGCAACAATTATTACAGGATAGGTAAATGACATATTATCCGAACTTTTACCGCGGATTATTGATGCTATTCGCTGTGCGACATCTTTAACATCGGCACTTCTTTGGCGCATATACTCATCATCCATACTTTCAAAAAACAGAGCAAGAGTTTCACCCGCCTGCAAAACTGCCGAATGAGCCGTTTGCAAAGATTGCTCTATGCTTTCTTTTACAGCATCTTCAAAGTCGGGGTCTTCTGCCATCAAAGCGTGGGTTTCAAACAAAGTTGCAAAATCTGCACCTGCATCTTTTCCTGCTTTTTCGGCAAGTTTGTTTAATTCTTCAACCGCCTGTACCTGTGCTTTTTTAAAATTATTCCACTCGTTTTCGACTGTTGAGAAAACATCTTTTTTGCTATCAGCGGAAATATCATTTAATATCTTGATTTTTGCTAACGCCAAGCCCGATGAAATACCGAATGAACTAATCTTTTTCATAGTTATGTAACCTGCTTATTAAAGATTTTCTTTAAAAAATGCTTCCACCAAAGCGAGAGACTTTTCTTCGTCACCGCCGTCAATAGAAATTTTGATATTATCGCCGGATTTAACTCCCAATCCCATCAAAGCAATTACTCTTGTTGCATCGGCAGACTTCTCCCCTTTTTCAATAGTTACTTTGCTGTCGAGAGATTTTGCGAGTTTACACAGCAAACCTGCAGGACGAGCGTGAATACCGAGTTCATCTGTAATGACATAATTAAAAGTTTTCATTGTTATTTCTTCCTTTCTTGTCGAAATATCTGTTATACTAAATTATATAACTTTTTTCCATTTTTTCAAGATATTAGTTTACATTTTTTGTAAGATTTATATATTTGCTCTTTTACATAAAAAAACGAGCATAAAAAAGTTATCATATTCACTTAATTGTTATTTACAAAAATTCTCAATATGCTATAATGTAGCGGACAAAAACAGAAAGGGAAATGCTTTATGAAAAAAATCGTATCAATCATACTTATTGTGGGTTTGCTTTTGAGTTTTTCGACCGTTTTTGCAAGTGCAGAAGAAATTACTCCCGAATTTGAACTTCACGCAGACAGTATTCTTGTAGCAAACCTTGAAAACAATAATGTCTACTATTCAAAAAATGCAGATACAAAAAGGCAGATAGGCTCTGTCACAAAGATAATGACCTATATTGTTGTTAACGACAATGTTGCAGACTTTGACAACACTATGGTTGAAATCAAGCAAGAACCCCTTGACGAAATCAAGGATACAGGCTATTCAAGTGCGGGCTTTGAAGGATATGCAGGCTCTTCGTTCTCGGTTTATGACTTGCTTTGCGGAATGATGATACCTTCCGGCTGTGATGCTGCCCAAGAACTTGCGTACTTTGTCGGCGGGACAACGGAAAATTTTGTTAAGATGATGAACGAAAAGGCACAGTCCCTTGGCTGCAAAGGCACTCTCTTTACTAATCCCACAGGTCTTGATACAGAGGATTATTACACAACAGCAAACGATTTACTGAAAATCGTAAAATATGCCTATACCTGCAAAAACTTTACTGAAATTACTTCTACAGAGTACGGCACGGCATTAAGCGACACTTACCCGTGGATAAATACAAACAATCTTGTAAATGAAGTAAACGGCAACAGATACTACTATCAGTATTCAACAGGTGCAAAGACAGGCACAACCGATACCGCAAAAAAATGTATTGTTGCTACCGCGGAAAAAGGCAAAGACAAAATTGTATGTATCGCCTTGGGTGCAGAAAACAACACAGACTCCGACCTGAATTTTGTTCAAATGGATGCAAAAAATCTTTTGTCCTGGGCATTTGATAACTTTACCGAAAATATCAATGTCGAACTCGAAAGAAGATACTATTCTCTTGATATCGGCAAAACTTTGCAACTTTCAAATATTGTAAAAGCCGACGGACTTTTCACTTTCAAAAGTTCTGACGAAAGCGTTGCTACAGTTGACGAAAACGGACTTGTAACGGCGAAAAAATTCGGTCAGACAAAAATTTCGATGTATAGCACAACAGGTAATTTTGACTACTGCTATGTTTCGGTAGGCTTTTACAACGGTGTCTATGTAAACTCTAATTTCAGAAGTTATGCGGGCGAAGAAGTGACAAGCGTTGATTTTTAGGGTCTTCGTAAAATGGGAATAGATTATTCTGTTATCCGTGCAGGGTACACAGACGATGACGGATTAACTCTTGACAGCGAGTTTTTAACAAATATCAAGAATGCAACTGATGCTTCAATGCCGATTTCGCTTTCTTATGTATCTTATGCAGAAAAAACAGGTGACGGTGTAGCGGAAG